>JAKPBN010000467.1 GCA_029778945.1 Spirochaetota bacterium | reverse complement strand
CGGGCCATCTCCAGGTTGAGCCTGCTCTTGCCCCCCACCTTGGATTGGTAGAAGAGCTCCAGCTCCTGGAGCTCGGCGTCGCTGCGGTTGGGATCGTGGTGGAAGAGGAGGAGGTTCTTGACCCCGGCCTTGTGGGCCGAGTTGATCGCATATTCATAGGAGGTGTGGCCAAAGCCGATCTTCCCCCCCTGGGTGTATTCCTTGGCCGTGTATTGGCTGTCATGCACGAGGAGGTCGGCCCCCTGGAAAAAGCGCAGGAGCTTCTCGTTCTCCTCCCTCGCGGCGGCCTCCCCTTCCCGGCAGGCCTCCTCGTCGTAGCTCGGGTCGGCGGGATCGGTGGGAAAGAGGTTGCGGAAGGGCTCGGTGTCGTAGGCGGTCACAAAGGCCTTGCCCTCGTACTCAAAGCGGTAGCCCAGGCAGAGGACGGGGTGGTTGAGGTATTTGGTCTTGACCGTGAGCCCGCCCCCCAGGTCCATGCCCGTCTCCTTGATCTGCTCGTACTCGATCTTGGCGGAGAGCTCGTCCTGGCGGACGGGCCAGTAGCGGTAGGACAGCTGGGAGCCGATGACCTTCTCGAGGGAGTCCTCCTCGTAGGTTATGGGGCCGTGGAGGCGGAGCTTGGTGCCGGGCACATAGATGGGGGTGAACATGGGAAAGCCCATGATGTGGTCCCAGTGGGTGTGGGTGATAAAGATGTCCGCGTCGATGGGCCCGCGCTTTATGTCCTCCCGCATGAGCTTGTCCCCGAGGCCCCGGATCCCCGAGCCGGCGTCCACGATCACGAGGCGGTCATCGGCCCGGATCTCGAGACAGGAGGTATTGCCCCCGAAGACAACGGTGTCCGGTCCCGGAGTGGGCATGGAGCCCCGGGAGCCCCAGATAGTCATGCTGAACACGGTGCGCTCCTTGAAGGGTCAGCCGAGCTTGAGGAAGACCTTGGCCTTCTCGATCTCCGCGTTGACGGGGTCCTCGAGCTCCTCGAGCATGGACTTCTCGATGTCGAGGAGGCCATAGACCTCGAGGCCGGGCTTGTCGGGATAGAGATTGCCGGAGAAGCCTATGCCCTCCCGGTTGGCGAAATAGTTGGCGATGGCCACGGTCCTCACCACGTCCCCGTGCTCGCCCCGGTAGGACTCGTGGGTATGGTGGTAGGCGATGGTGTCCCCGATGGCCCCGGACAGCTTCCAGCTCTCGGCGATCACGAGGCCCGCCTCGCAGTGGTCCAGGTCAAGAACCCGCTTTTCGGACAAAAAGAGGGGGATGCGCTCCCGGTCCGAGAGGGCCATGGTGCGCACATAGTCCTCGGCGAGGGCATTGTTGAGGGGGATCTTGCCTATGTCATGGAGGAGGCCGGCGGCAAAGTACTCCTCGATGGAGGCGGGGTCGACCCCGCGCCGGCGGGCGATCAGCTTGGAAGTGACCCCCACGCAGAGGGAGTGGCGCCAGAAGCCATCCATGTTCAGGGCCTGGAAGGCCCCCTTGTCCACGAGTCGGTCTATCACCGCCGTCGAGAGGGCCAGGTTCTTCACCGTGTTGACCCCGAGCATGATGATCGCCCTGGCCAGGCTCGTCACCTGGGTGCCAAGGCCATAATAGGCGGAGTTTATGAGCTTGAGGACCTTGCCCATCAGGACAGGATCGAGCTTGATCACATTGTCGAGGTCGATGGGGCTCGTCCTCGGGTTGTTGCAGACCTCGAGCACCTTGGAGACGGTGACGGGTAGGCTGGGCATCCGGGTGATATAGTCCCGGACGCTTTTCTTGAAGTCAATTCCTGCCATTCTCCTTCTCCCGTCTCATTATTTCTATCAGTTTGGCAAGCTTGGGCGACACGGCGATGCCCTCGATCTCGAGGGGCCTGCCGTCGGGCGCCCGGGTGACCTCGACAGCCTCCGGGGGCAGGTCCGAGGGCAAGGTAAGCTCCGGAGGAGGCAGGCGCCTCTCTTCCTCGGCCCTCCGGTCCCGGCCGGTGCGGCGCTCGTCCCGGGCGCGGCGCTCGTTTTCCTTGCGCCGGTCCTCCCGGGCCCTCCGGTCCTCGGGCTTGCGCCTGCCCGAGGGAGAGCGCCGGGGATCGTAGGGGCGCATGGAGGCGGCAGTCTCCAAAAGGCCCTTGCCCGCCCGGGCGGTGGCGCTGGCCTGCTTGAGGTTCTCTATAAGGCCATCGAGCTTGGTGCGCAGGCCCGAGGCCTCGAATTCGCTGCGCTGCTCCTCGGGCAGGTCCTTGGACAGGCCTATGAGGTATTCGAAGAGGTCTGCGGTCTTGGAGCCCAGGAGGGCCCCGTCCTTGGCCGGAGCCGCATCCTTGGCCGGAGCCGCATCCTTGGCCGCCGCAGGGGCATTCGAATCCCCCGCTTCCCGGGCTTGGGGGCTGGCTTGCCGCTCCGGGGCCGGGCCTTCAGGACCCTCGCCGGGGCCAAAGCTCGGCGGGGGCTCCATCGCGCGCAGGGTGGTCTCTGGAGGGCTCTCCTCCTCCTGCCAGACGTCCTCCTCGGACTGCTCGAGGAGGAGGTCCCCCTCCTCGAGCCCGTCCTCGGGCCCTAGGCCAGGCTCGTCCTCCAGGACGGCAATGTCGAGGTCGGGAGTGGGCTCCGCGGCGGCCACCTCGGCCTCCTCAGGAAGGTCGAGGCCGTCCAGGAGGGCATCATGGTCGGGAAGGTCCAGAAGCCCCTCCGGGGGAGCCTCGTCATCGTCCTCAAAGCGAGGCTCCTCGATATACTCCGGGAGCTCCTCAAAGCCCTCAAGGCCGTCTGCCCCGCCCTGGGCCTCCCCCTGGTCGCCCGCAAGCTCGTCGATACTTTCGATGTCGTCTATCGCGTCGGCCTCGTTCGCCTCGCCGCCGCCCTCGGTGTCCCCAGGCTGGCCGGCCTCTTCGGGCGCTTCGGCCTCCTCGGGACCGGACTCCTCCCCGGAGTCGGCCTCGGAGAACTCCTCCAGGGCCTCGCCGTCCTCGATCGGGGGCTCGGCCACTTCCTCCAGGTACTCGGGCTCGGGCTCGAGGTATTCGGGCTCAAGCTCCTCGGGCGCCGGCTCGGGCTGGGGCGGGGCTGCGGGCCGCCTGGCCTGGGGCCTCGGCTGGGGCTGAGGCTGAGGCTGATAGGCGGGCGGAGGCTGGTAGGCCTGGGGCGGTGGCTGGTAGGCCTGGGGCGGAGCCTGGTACTGGGGCATGGGGGGCATCACGTGCTGGATAGGGGGCGGGGGCGGAGGAGGCGGATAATTGGGCTGGGGGGGTGGCGGCGGGTAGCTTGGCTGGGGCTCAGGCTCCCTCCGGGGAGGCTCGGGCCTCCGGTCCTCGGGGTCGGCCAGGGAAGACAGGCCCCGGGGCTCCTCATCAGCGACTTCCTCCAAGGCAAAGGAGGGCTCGTCCCCCTCGTCCAGGGGCTCCGCGTCAAAACTCTCCTCCCGGTCGTCCAGGAAGAGGAGCTCCTCGGCCTCGTCCACCGGGAGGGGCTCGGGAGTCTCCATGCCCAGGAAGGGCGCCAGGGCATCGGCCACGGACTGGCGGGACTCGGGGCTGTCGAGGCTCCCTGCGCCGGCCTGGGCCGGGGCATTGGCGGCCCTGCGCTTGCCCAGGTCCTTGCGGAGGATGTCTATATTGCGCTCCCAGGCCTCATGGAGGTCGGCGCCATAGTTCTTGACCGCGTCCTCGTAGACCCCCAGGCCCGCCAGGAGGTCGTCCACGGTCTCCCCGCCCTTGCTGCCCCGGAGCGTCACAAGGCGCTCGGCGGCGGCGACGGCCCGCTTGTCGTCCCCAAGGGCGCGATAGGCAGCGGTGAGCTCGAGCTGGATCTCCGGGTCCTCGGGGGCCTCCTTCTCCAGGTCGAGGAGGGCGGCCTTGGCGCCTTCCCAGTCCTGGCGCCTCGCCCTGACCCGGGCGAGCTCGAGCCTGGCCTTGCGGTCTCCGGGCTTGGAGTGGAGGTACTCGAGGAGCTCCTCCTCGGCATGCTGGAGGTCCCCCCGCTCGGCGGCGATCCGGGCCAGCTCGACCCGGAAGCCGACCTCGCCGGGGTCGAGCTGGAGGAGCTTCTCGTAGATCTTGCGGGCCGTCTCGGAGTCGCCGGAGCGCTCGAGGAGGGCCGCGTAGGGCTTGAGGGCCTTGGCCTCGTTGGGGTGGCGCCGCAGCACTTCCTCGAGGGCCTCCTTGGCGTCCCCGGGCCGGCCCAGGTTCTCATAGAGGGACGCGAGGTGGATGCGCAGCTCGTCGTTCTCCGGCATGAGCTCCACGAGGCGGACTATCTCCTGGAGGGCGGCGTCCCAGCGCCCGGCCTTCTCGAGGAGCTGCTCGATGTTCAGGGCCGCCCGGATAAAGGAGGGGTCGGCCTCGATGGCCTGGCGGAACCAGCGCAGGGCATCCTCGACCTTGCCCTCCTCGGCGTAGACGAGGCCTATGTCGTTCCTGGCCTCGGCGTTGAGGGGCTCGATCGCGAGGACCTGGGTAAAGACATCTATGGCCCGGCGGTGCTTGCGGGTGTGGAGGAGGGCCAGGCCGTAGCGGTTCATCGCCTCGACCCAGCCCGGCCGGGTCTTGACGGCCTGCTCGTATTCCTTGAGCGCGTCCTCGTGCTTGCCCAGGGCGTCGTAGGCATAGCCCAGGTTGTAGTGGAAGGAGGGGTAGTTGGGGTCGACCTGGAGGCCCCGCCAGTAGATGCGGACGGCCTTTTCAGTGTCGCCCATCGTGCGGTAGACCCCGCCCAGGTTGTTGTAGGCCAGGACATGGCCGGGATCGAGCTCGATGGCCTTGGCGTAGGCCATCTCCGCGGCCTTGAGGTTGCCCGTCTGGCGGTAGGCGTTGCCCAGGGTAAAGAGGATCTCCGCGTTGGTGGAGTCCACGTCCAGGGCGTGCTCGAGGGCGTTGATGGCGTCCGAGGGCTTGCCTAGCTTGAGGTAGACCGAGCCCAGGTTGAGGAGGGCCTCCACATTGGCCGGGGATCGGGCGAGGACGCTCGAGTAGGCGGAGAGGGCCTCCTGGGCCCGGTCGGTGCGCAGGTAGACCGTCCCCAAGAGGAGGCGGGCCTCCTCGGAGTCGGGCTTCTCGAGCAGGTATTGGCGGGCCAGGCGCTCGGTGGTCTCGAAGTCCCGGAGCTTGAGGGAGCTCCGCGCCCGGTCCAGGAGCTGGGTGGCTGTCTTGGCTGTGGAGCTCATCATCGTGCTGTCCTCGAGGGGCGGGCTGTGACCTCCCCGGAGAATTCCCCGGCCCGGGAGGCTGGATTGCCCGGATCGGCCGCCTTGTCATAGGCGGCGACCACCAGGTAGAGGAGGCCTCCGTTGGGGAGTCCGGAAAGGGTATACGATAGCACATTTCCCGCGTCCACGGGGCTTGGGCCCTCCCGGGCCGTGGAGCCGAAGTAGTCTCCGGGGGCGCTGCCATAGTAGATCAGATAGCCGGCCACATCGGCGTCGGGCACCCGGGACCAGGCCAGCTGGATGGCCCCGTCCTTGGGGATGGCCACAAGCTTGGCCGGGGGCGGGGGCGGGGGATCGGCCTCATAGCGGAGGGTGATCGCCGAGAGGGAGGGACTCAAGGCGGCCCTGCCGTCGGTAAAGAACTCGGCCCTGACCTGGACATAGCGGCCCCGACTCGACTCAGGCAGGGCTTCCCCTGACCTCAGAGGGAGCCATTCGGGGCTTTCCAGGTCCCAGGCGACCCAGTCGTCGGAGATCCGGTAGGAGAGCTCGAGGCCCGTGGCCCCGGGGGTCTTGGACTGGACCTCCACGGCCAGGAGGCGGGAATGGGCATAGCCCAGGTCGGCCACTGGGGAAAGGAGGAGGCCCGGATCCCGGCCGTAGGCGGTCAGGGAGGGCTTGTCCACAAAGGCCCGGGAAAGGCGGAATTCATCGACAAAGCCCCGGAAGTCCTGGCCCAGGATGAGGGGGGCGGCCGCGCCGATGGCCGGGGCATAGACCGTCCCGCCCTCCCGGCCCGTCGAGGTCAGGTAGGCCGTGGCCTCGGTCTGGTTGTCCACAAGGTATTCCAGGAGGCCCGTATCCCCGTCAAAGCGGAGGAGGTGGTGGGACCAGGCCCGGGGGAGGAGGGGCTTCCGGGCCCTGAGCTCGACCCTTTGGGCCTGGACGGCCGCGGCCTGGCCGGGAATGTCAAAGAAGCCCTGGAAATTCCAGGAGAGGCGGCCCCCGGCCACCGTGCAGGAGAGCCCTTGGGAGCGGAGAACCCCGGCCAGGGAGGCGGTGGACTGCCAGGAGAGCAGGGCCTCCCCGTTCTGCACCGCCGTGGGGTAGAGCCAGAATTCGATGGAAAAGTCCCGGAAGCGGCTGCCCGGGGCCAGGAGGGCCGCCCGGCCCGGCTGGAGCCTCAGGCTGGAGCCCGGCCGGGTAAAGGAGGCCGAACCCCGGCCTATGGCGGCCGTCCCCTCGATCCGGAAGGCCTGGCCGGCCTCGACAGACCAGTGGCCGGCCTCGTCCCGGGGGGCCTCATCGTCAAAGTGAAGGAGGAGATCCGTGGTGGGATCGACCCGGTAGGCCCCGGGGGCCAGGACATAGTCGAGGCCGCCCTTCCAGCCCGGGACGGTGACCACATTGTCCGGAAGCCAGGCCCCCAGGATGGGATCGCGCACCGAAACCGACGCCGCCGCGGGCGCCGGGGCTCCGGGTATCGAGGCACCCGGGGCCGGAATGGGGGTGGGGGCCTTGCCAGGCAGGAGGAGTAGGGCCTCCTCAAGGCCAAAGAGCGGCGCGGCAGCCGCCAGGGCAAGGACGATTGCTATTCCCTTGAGTCTCATTCGGTCGTACATTAATTATCGTACACTATGGACGAGAATAAAGCAGGGGAGAAGCCCCACAAGCGCGTATCGTCGCCGGAAAGGCCAGATCTCGAGCGAATTCGGCGTTTCCGGGCCCTGGCGCGCCAGGCCCCGGCCGAGGCTGGGGTCTACATCATGCGGGATTCTGCCGGGGAGATCATCTATGTGGGCAAGGCCAAGGTCCTGCGGAACCGCCTCTCGTCCTATTTCTCCGGCCGCAAGGACGTAAAGACCCGCCACCTCGTGGCCCGGGTGGACACGATCGAGTGGATCCTCGCGGGCAGCGAGTACGAGGCCCTCCTCCTCGAGAACACCCTCATCAAGAAGCACAACCCCAAGTACAACATCAACCTCAAGGACGGCAAGACCTATCCCTCCATCCGGGTCACCCACGAGGCCTTCCCCCGGGTCTTCCGCACCCGGCGGATCATCAACGACGGCTCAAGCTATTTTGGTCCCTTTCCCAGCGCCCAGGCCATCGACACCTACCTCGACCTGATCAAGCGCCTCTTTCCCTTGAGGCGCTGCGTGACCATGAGGAAGCGGACCGAGCCCTGCATGTACTACCACATAGGCCGCTGCTCGGCCCCCTGCGCGGGCAAGGTCGGGGAGGAGGAGTACGGGAGGAGCGTCGAGGAGGTCAAGAAGCTCCTCTCCGGGGAGACTGAATCCTTGCTCGCGGAGCTCAAGGAGCGCATGGCCGAGGCCTCGGTCTCCCTGCGCTTCGAGGAGGCCGCCCGCCTGCGGGACGCGATGGCCGCCATCGAGCTCTTCGCCGGCCGGGCCAACACCGTGGACTTCGACCCCGAGGCCCGGGACTATGTGGCCTGGGCCGCCGACGGGGACCTCATCGTCTTTGTGGTCTTCCAGATGCGGGGGGGCAAGCTCTCAGGCCGGGACCTCTTCCGCAGCCACACCTACGCCACCGAGGCCGAGGCCCTCTCGGCCTTCCTCGTCGGCTATTACTCCAAGGACCGCCCTCCCCCTCCGCTCGTCTTTGTGATGAGGGAAAAGGATGAGGGTCCCCGGCAGCCTTCCCGGGCGGGCCCGGGGGCCGTCCCGGTCGAGGCGCCCGGACCCGGTGGCGCCCCCCAGCCTGAGCCCCTCCCCCTGGCGGCCGAGGAAGAGCCCGCCTTCGTAACCGCGGCCGAGGCCGAGGCCAGCGGGGCGGCGGACTCCCTCGAGCTCGTGGGAAGGTACTTTGAGGCCGAGCTGGGCACCTCCACCTCCTTCTCCATCCCCAGGGAGAGGCGGCACGAGGTGGCCATGAACCTGGCCGTCCAGAACGCCAAGGAGGAGCTCTCCAAGCGCCGCCGCGAGATAGGCGACATACCGGCCCTGGAGGAGCTCCAGAAGGTCCTGGGCCTCGAGACCCTCCCCGAGCGCATCGAGGGCTTCGACATCGCCCACCTCGGGGGCCGGCACACCGTGGCCTCCCTCGTGTCCTTCAAGAATGGGATCCCGGACAAGAAGAACTACCGCTACTTCAAGATCAAGTCCCTGGACGGGAAGATAGACGACTTTGCCTCGATCCGGGAGGCCGTGGCCAGGCGCTACACCCGCCTCGTCAACGAGGAGGCCGAGCTCCCCGATCTCATCCTGATCGACGGAGGCGCGGGCCAGGTGGCCGCGGCCAAGGAAGTCCTGGACGCCCTGGGGGTGACGAGCGAGCTCGCGGGCCTCGCCAAGAAGGAGGAGGAGATCTACCGCCCCGATGCGGAGAAGACCATCCTCCTCCCCCACGACTCCCCGGCCCTGCGGGTCCTCGTGGCCGTCCGGGACGAGACCCACCGCTTTGCCACGGGCCTCAACCAGAGGCTCCGGGCCTCGGACCTCAAGTTCGGGGTCCTCGAGGCCATCGAGGGCGTGGGCGAGGCCCGGTCCCGCCGCCTCATGCGGGTCTTTGGCTCCCTCGACCTCATAGCCAGCGCCACGCCTGAGCGCGTCGCCGAGGCCGGGGGCATCAAGGCCGAGCTGGCAGCCACGGTGATCGAGGCGGCAAAGAAGGCCACGGGATTCAAGGAAACCCCGAAATAGGCATAATTAGCCGCAACGACCCCTGCCCCACTTGGAGGCCGCCCGTCGCTTTGCCCAGAGGACGGCTTGGGCGGGCCTAGCGCCAATCCTTAAGGAAATCCATGAGCTTGTCCACGAGGCGCGAGATCATGATCTCGCCCTTCTCAGCCGTCGCCGTAGTCGCGTTCCCGGTCATCCCCAGATCGGTGAGGGCGGAGAAGGGTATGTCGCTGAGGGCCACCTCGGGATGGCCGCTGGCCAAGGTGGGCCGAGGGACTACCTGGGCCGCCTTGGTCATGTCCACAAGGTCGGGGCGTACCGCAAGGAGGGCCGAGGTCCCGATCTCTCCCGCGTGGCGATTGGCCATGAGGCCGGTGTCGAGGATCTCGGGGGCCATGGTGGCTATGACCTTCCAGTAATCCACCTGGGCGACCCGAATTCCGCTCGGCGCCAACTCCAGGCCGAGGTCGGCGACCGGAGCCACATTGCCGGCATGGCCATTGATAAAAAGAATGCGCTTGATGCCCCAATGGACCAGGCTGGCGCTCAGATCCTGGATGTAGCCGCGGAAAGCCGCAGGGCTGACCGAGATGGTGCCCGGGAAGGACATCAGCGAGCGGGAATCGCCGACGGGGATGAGGGGAGTCACGACAGCCTCTACCCGCTTGGCCAATCTCTGGGCGAGATCCTGGGCCACAATGCCGTCAGAGCCAAGGGGCAGGTGGGGCCCGTAGACCTCGACCGCGCCGGTCGGGATGATCGCAAGATCGGTCCTGCTGAAAGCGGCCTGAGCCTGTTGCCATGTCATTTCCGCGAGGTTCATCCTGTACTCCTAAAGGAATATTTGTTCGAGGGCTCGCCATCGGAAAAAGGCGAGCCGTATCTTCCGACTATGCTCAGGCGGGGGACTTCACGCCCACAAGGCCATGGACTGCCCTGATGGCCTCTTCGGCCTCATCCTGAATCCAGGCGCTCATCACCCTGCCATGGGCGATCGCCGCTTCGACGGTCACCCCAAGACCCTCTATCCTCTCCAGAAAATCGCCATAGAGCTCGGGGGCCGGCTGGACGGCGTCGAGAATGACACTGATCTTGTTCAGGCCGGTGAGCCATCTCCCCTCTAGACCCATTCGTCCAAGGACTTCCCTGATCCCAGCCACAGCCTGATCCTCCATCACAAGGGTCAGGTGATCCTCCTCAGGATGGATATCCATCGCCATGAGCCGGAGCTCCGACAGGGCCCTCAGGATGGCGGCCTTCCTGCTCCCGTCGAGGCCCTCGGCTTTAAGGATGCCCTGGCGCCTCATCAGCGCGACACCCACGGCCTCACCTCGCCCGGGAAGGTCGGCGCCGTCGGGCAGCTGGCGTCGACTGTCGCAGATAAGGGTTCCCCTCGAATCCGTAAAGGTGGAGCGGACAAACAGCTCGATGGCAGGCTTCTGGGAGGCGATCTCCACGGCCCTGGGATGCATCACCTTCGCGCCTTGATAGGCCATCTCTGAGCATTCCTCATAGCTGATCTGGTCCAGCAGCCTTGCCTCGGGCACGATCCTGGGGTCAGTAGTGTAGATGCCGTCGACATCGGTATAGATCTCGATCCGCTCGGCATCGAGGGCGACCCCGAGGGTGCAGGCCGTCGTGTCGCTGCCTCCCCTCCCCAGGGTTGTGATCTCCCCCTCCCTCGTCGCGCCCTGCCCGCCCCCGACCACGACGATGTGGCCCTCCGCGAGCAAGGTCCGTATCCTTGTCGTCTCCGCCTCCAGGATCCGGGCGTCGCTGAATTCGGGGGTGGTTATGATTCCAGCCTGCTGGCCGGTCAGGAAGATGGCCTTCTGCCGCCTGGATTGCAGGCCGGTCGTCACGAGGGTGCCGGAGATTATCTCGCCGCAGGAGAAGATCAGGTCCTGCTCCCTTTTCTCCGCCCCAGACTGGTCCAGCCTGAGGAGGTCTAGGAGGGTGTCCGTGGCATACGGGGCGCCGGTCCGGCCCATGGCCGAGATGACCACGACCAGGGAGAAGCCCTCCTTCCTGGCGGCCAGGATCTTCCCATAGACAAATTCCCGGGATTCCGGCGTCGCGACCGAGGTGCCGCCGTATTTCTGCACCAGGATCCTCAAGATGCCGACCCCTTGCCCAGCATGCCCTCCCTCAGGAGAAGCTCGGCTATCTGCACGGCGTTGGTCGCGGCGCCCTTCCGGACCTGGTCCCCGCAAACCCACAGGGACAGGGAGTTTTCTCGACTGATATCTTCCCGGATACGTCCCGCGAAGATGAGGTCCTGGTCCGACGTGTCGAGGGGCATCGGGTAGGAGAATCTCGCCGGATCATCGACTACGCGGACCCCCGGGGCCTTCCCGAGCAATGCGCGGGCGGTATCCGCCGATAGCCTCCTCCCGGTCTCGATGACAATCGCCTCCGAGTGACTCCTGAAGACCGGAACCCGCACGCATGTCGAGGTGACCTGCAGGCTCTCTGAATGCAGGATCTTGCGGCTCTCGTGGAGCATCTTCATCTCTTCTTTCGTGTATCCATTCTCGAGGAAATCGTCGATCTGGGGGATGACGTTATACGCTATCTGATACTTGAAGACCGCGGGCGTGATCTGCCTGCCCAAGGGATAATCCCTGGCCTGGACCTCGAGCTCGGCGCTGCCCTGCCTTCCGGCCCCCGAGACCGCCTGATAGGTGGAGACCACCATCCGCTCTATCCCGGCATAGTCGTGGAGGGGCTTGAGCGCGACCAAGGCTATGATGGTGGAGCAGTTGGGGTTCGCTATGATGCCCTTGTGCCACCTGATGTCCTCGGGATTCACCTCGGGGATGACCAGGGGGACCTTGGTGTCAAGCCGATAGGCGCTGCTGTTGTCGATCACGACAGAGCCTCGTTTCACGGCCTCCGGGGTGAACCTGAGGCTGACCTCATTGCCCACCGCGACAAGGGTGATGTCCGTATCGGAAAAAGAGGAGACCTGGGCCTCTTCGACCAGGTATTCCTTGCCGCCGTAGCGGATCCGTTGCCCGGCATCGTTGGCGTCGGCCAGCAGTTTCAGGCCGGACAGGGGGAAACCCCTCTCCTCCAGGACCTTGAGCATCTCCCCGCCAACCGCTCCGGTCGCTCCAAGTAGCGCGATGCGAACTCCACCCATTCCCTTCTCCTTATGCCTGCGGCAGCGGCGGCCACAAGGCCGCCACGCCGCCTTTAGTCCTTTGAGATCTTCTCCACCGTCGCGATCGTTCTGCGCTCCCCGTTCTCAAGATGGTAGCGAATAGTCTTCTCGATCAGGTCCGGATCGCGAAGCTTGAGGGCCTTGAGGATATCGAGGTGCTCATTGCTGACTTCCCGCACGATGCTTTCTTTGTTCTCCGAGACGCTTTCCGCGTAATAGCGGATCCGGAGCGACTGGTCCTGGACCCGCGTGATGGCCTCACAGAGGAATTCGTTGTCGATATGGGAATAGAGAAGCCGGTGGAGGTCATCATCGACGCGGGTATAGACATCCTTGTCGAAAGCCCTCTCGTAAAGGCTTTTGACACGCTCCATTATCGGGTCGATCTCCTGCTCCGATATCAACTGGGCAGAGATTCTTCCCGCGTAGCATTCCAGGACTTTACGGATCTCCCAGATGTCTTTGATGTCCTTGGTCTTTATCTCGTTGACCTGGGCGCCCTTGTTGGGGATAAGCACTATCAGGCCGGTGCCCTCGAGCCTCAGGAGTATCTCCCTGATAGGAGTGGCGCTGACGCCATACTCCGCGGCGATCCTGTCGATCTGGATGATATCCCCAGGCTGATACTTGTTGGAGAGAATATCCTGTTTTAGGCTCTCGTAGATCTGGTCCTTCGCTGAAACTATGGCAGGCTTCTTCTTCACCATCGAGCATCTCCTTTCCCCGGACGATTGTTAAATGATAGCAAATTTCCCCGATTCATGGCAGAGCCAAAACGATCAGTCCACTAAACGCTATGAGGCCTTCCCGTAGGCCAGAAAGCTGTCAAGGGAGTGGATCCGCCCATACAGGAATTGGATAAAATCGGGATAATCGGCTTTTCCTGTCCTAAGCCTCAGCGCCCTGACCGCCTGGTTGCCAAAATAATAGGACGCATTGAAAGGGCCTCTATAGGGATGCTTGGCTTGGGTGATCCTGCCGTCGACATAGGGGTCAAGAACGAGGCCAGTCTCTTTCACATAGCTAACCACCTTGTCCTCGGCCACCCCCTCCTGCATTAGCCTCCATGAGGCTGTCGTCGCGGTCGCGATCCTGAGCCGCCTGAGGGCGATCTGCACAACGTCGTCCTCGTCCTCCACCCAGTCGATGAGCTCGGTGGCCTGGTCCCCAATGCCCTCCTGGATCACCCCGGGCATGCCGTTAAGGGCGCACAGGAGGACGTCGGCCGTGGAGAGGCCCTTCTTGTACGAGTCGAGGGTATAGAGGAGCTGGGTCGCGTGGCCGGGAAAATTCTCATGGGTCACCAGGTGCTTCATCGCGGCCCGCGTGCAGCCAAGGTCCGTGTTGATCTCCATCGTGGCATTGGCGAAGGAGCAACGCCCGGCGGGATAGGTCCCCGGCCGAAGGACCAGCTTCATCCGGAAATCGCCGACATCGAATACATGGAGGGCCGTCCGCCTGACCGCCTCCTCCTGGAGCTCTTTGTAGACAGGCTCGAGCTTGTCGATCGGCAGGAAACGGCTCTGTTGCCAGGACGTGAGGCGCTCGCCCAGGCTCTTTCCCGGAATGCCCATGCGCGAGAGAGCGGCATCGATCTCTTCCCTAAGACCGGCTATCACATCCTCATCCGCCTCGGCGGCAGGGACACCGACGAGCTTCGTGAGCTTGTCGGCAAAGGACATGGGCCGGCCGCGAAAAATATCCATTGCCGCGCGGAGCGACTGGACTAGGCCGGCCAGGGTATGCCGGCGGGATCCGAGAGGACATTCGGAGGCATCAATCGCCGCCTGATCCAGCTCCTCCTCCACTTCCTCCCAGCGCGAGTAATGTCGGGACTGCACGAGATCCTGCCCCAGATAGATGGCAAGGAGGCCCTCCGTATCAAGGGCCCCACGGCCTTTCTGCGACCTTCGCTCAAGATCGTCCATCCCCGCGGCGATGGCGGTCAGGGTGTAGCCAAACTTCCTGTCGTCGTACATCAGTCCTCTCCGTAGCTCCGGTAGGCGATGCCCTGGGACCGGCATAGGCTTTCCGGAGAGTGCATGTTCCCGTACAAGTCCGCGATAAAGGCGGCCCGTCTCCCGGGTTCGTTCTCGACCGCCTTCCTGACCATGCGCACAGCCTCATTGCCGTAGAAATAGGAGGCGATGAAGGGAGCCCGATAGGGATGCCGGGCCATCATAATCCTGCCCTCTATCCTGGCCTCCTGCATGACTCCGACATCCCTGAGATAGGCCCGTATCCTGTCATCATCGATGCCTTCGACGTTCATCATCCACGCCGACTGGGTCGCTACCGCGCTGCGGTATCTGACAAGGACGGCATTGATCTCGTCATCGAGATCCTCGACCCAATCGATGAGCTCGAGACCCTGGTCGCCGATCCCCTCCTGGAGGACCCCGGTGACTCCATTGAGGCTGCACAGGAGGACATCCGCGGTGGAGGTCCCTCTCTTGTAGGAGGCGACCGTGTAAAGATTCTGGGTGGAATGCCCGGGAAAGATCTCATGGGTCACGAGATGCTTCATGGAAGCCCTGGTGAACCTGTTATCCATGTTGAGGTCCATCTTCGCCTGGGAGAAATTGCAGCGGGCCGTGTAGTGGCCGCCGCGGACCGGGTTGAGGTCCATGACAAAATCCCCAGTGGGGACTATCCTGCGGTCAGTCCTGGATTTCGCCTCGAGCATCAGCTCGCGGTAGAGGCCGGGCAGCTCGGAGGCGGGGAGGAAGCCTTTCTCCTCCCAGGCCGTTATGCGCTCCCGGAGGCTGCCTTTCCCGAAGCCGGCCCTGGAAAGGCCATCCTTGAGGCGAGCCTCAAGAGACGACAGAAAGGCCTGGGAGATGGGCTGGGCGGGGACTCCCACCAGGCGGGTAAGCTTTTCCTCGTAGCTGAAGTCCTTGCCCTGGAAGAGGCCGATGGCCATCTTCATCGAGGACAGGAGGCTGGACAGGAAATCCCTGCGGGGACTGTCCTCAAGGCCTCCAATGCCATCCTCCACCCGGACGAGATCGGCCTCGACCTGGGACCACGAGGAGTAGACTCTCGATTCGACAAGGTCCTTCCCCAGATACAAGGGGACTAGCCCCTCGTCACCAAGGATGCCCTGGCCACGGCTGGTTTGGGTCTCGAAGGAGTCGATGCCCGCCGCGATCGCGGTAATGGCGTATCCAAGCTCAGAACTGTTCATCTCAGGCCTGCCTTCATTTCCTTCGCGATACGCTCCACGGGGACTCCCCCGTAGGAGAGAAACTCGTCATGGAAGCCCTTCAGGTTGAAGTCCGCGCCTTTTCTTGACATGAACTCCCGCTTGAGAGCCTCGATGCCCTCGACACCCAGCAGGTACATGATAGCCCCGCCCGGGAAAAGGCTGTTCTTGACTACCTCGGACCTGGCGAAGGACTCGGACATCTTTGCCCTCTCGCGATAGAAACGGATCGCGTCCTCCGTCGAGTACACCTGGCAGTGCAGCCTCGCGTCCACGACAGCCCGGGCCGCCATGCGCCTGAGGGAAGACCTTTCGGCCAGCTCCTCCAAGGGAGAGAGGAAGCCTCGGCTTCCGGCCAGGCTGGTGATGTAGCAGGCCCAGCCCTCACAGAGGGTCCCCGAGCAGAGCATCAGCAGCCTCGAGGCCCCATCGGTGCAGGAGACCTGCCCGATCCGTGACTTAGAGCCAAGGGCGTGCCAGTTCTGCGCATGGTGGCCGATGCCTCCATGGTGCAGCACGTGGTTCGTCTTGATGACATAGGTATTGTTTCCCTTGAGGAGGGCCTCCCGCTTCTCGGCCGGCAGGGCCGGGTCGATGGGAGTGACATTGTACCGATATGTCGAGGGCCGGGCGTAGCGCGGAGGGCATCGGTAGTAGAGGAAATACAGATGGGGCTGGGCTTCCCGGGCCCAGCGGGGGATCTCCTGGTACTCGAGGGGGAAGTCCGGCCAGGTGACCAGCTGCTCCGCCTCGTTTAGGGCCCGGAGCCTCTCCCACTGCGCGCCATATTCGGCCAGGTAGGATGACTCATCGGGATGGACCAAGGCTAGATTGCCCAGGACTTCCTCGGGCGAGGAGACGCCGAGCTCGGCGCAGCTTCGGACAAGCTCGGCATCGCACTCGTCGATGACGCGCTCCGCGTGGCGGGCATACTCGATGGGATCGATATCGGCCTCGTGGGCCCATCCCAGGATTTCCTTGAACGCCTTCTTGCCGCAGGCATACTCGGCCCCGGGCTTCCCCCGCAGTTCGGTGTCGAGATAGTCGCTGAACTCGCGAAAGGCCAGGATCGCGGCATCCACGAGACCTTGGTCCACGACCAGACCCTCGTCCTCCACAAGGATGGGAATCCCCAGGCTGAGGAAATTAAGGCCGCCCTTGCATTCGTCAATGGCCCGGTCGATCCAAAGAGCCGGGGCGGCCAGCAGGTTGGCCCTGGCGTTCCGGAAAAAGGCGGGGATGGCCCTGAGCCTGGCCGCAAGGCTCGCGGCCCTCTGCCCTATCGGCCGGGTATCCGAGAGGAACAGGGACATAAGGGCAAAGGCGGCCTCGCTTGTATAGGAGACGGGGTTGCGGTCAAACACCCCCCCCTCCGTCCTCTCCCAGGCCTGCATCTCCAGGAAACCCTTCGCAAGGTCGTAATCGATCCTGCGGTACGTGTCGAGGCTCTCGGGCCTGATGCCTCCGAGCTTCTCCAAGAGAAGGTGAATCTCTTGGAGGGTCGTGGCCAGGCCTTCCCGGCTCATGTCGGGGAGAAAATCGCTGTATTGACCCAGGCCCGCAAAGGTCGCGTCCACGGGCCGCCTTCGGAAGAGATGGACGAGGAAATCGTCCAGCCACAGGTCGAAGGCCGACCCGGGACTGGCCTGGCTCTGGCTTGGCATGATCATAGTTCCTTGTTGCTTACCCAGCGCTTCTCATAATGCGACTGAGCCGCCATATTGATGACCTTCTGTACCCTGGCGCTCTGGGTAAAGTTGCCCTGGTTCTCCGGTCCGCCCGAGACGATTTCCTTCATGAAATTGTGCACGAGGCAGGCGAAGAAGACCTGGTCCCAGGACTGGCCCTTCTGGTAGGAGGGAGGGAAGAACTCGTCGGGGATCTTCATGTCCACATACTCGACCGCATCGGGCTTCGCGCCTTTGAGGGTCTGGATCACGCCGAATTCCTCGACCAGGCGGACCTGAAGACCACCCTTCGACCCGTAGATCCGCGCCTCGATGCCAGGATAGTTGCCCACCGTCACGATACTCGACTGGAGAGAGAACATCGTCCCGTTGCTGCCCTCGCCGATAAAGATGTCGGCGTCGTCGACGTTGATCCTGGAGACCTCGGTGTCGAGATTCGTGAGCCGGCGCTTCTTGACCATATTCATCATGAGGCAGGAAACCCTCTCGAGGTCGGCGCCGATCAACTCGAGGCCGATGTCGATCGTCGGGGCCCCATATCCCTCCAGGGAGTACACACCTATGCCTTCGGGAGTGAGGTCGCTGTGGTAGGACGGGGGATTCTCGGGATAGCTGCGATGGATGCGCTTGTCCATTGGATACCAGGGATCGAGCCACTGGGAGTTCTGCTCGTAGCCGTTATAGACGTAGGGTTCCCCGATAAAGCCCTCGTTCACGAGGCTGAACATGTACTGTACGGCGGGGGCGTAGCGGAAGGTGAGCCCCACCTTGGTCTTGAGCCCCTTGCTCTCCGCAAGGGCCTGGGCCCTGAGCACATCTTTGTAGTCATGGCACACAGGCTTCTCGACAAGGACATGCTTTCCCGACTCGAGGGCCTGGAAGGTCAGCTCCTCATGGGTCTTGTCGCTGGGATCCCCGCCACGGGTCACCACATCGATCACGTCGATGTCCTTGCGGGAGAGGATCTTCTCGTAGTCGGTATAGACGTCGGGAATATTGAAGCGGCCGGCGGTGTCCTTCGCAAGGTCCTCATGAAGATCGCAGATGGCGACAATGTCGCACAGGGGCGAGCCCGCGAAGCCCGGAAGGTGGGCGCGATTGCTCCAGCGCCCTGCGCCAATGACACCAACCCTCAGTTTATCAGGCATGCTATTCTCCTTTTTTGCAGTGATTCCTGGGGACTTCCGGCCCAGGCAAAACCATCATCCATGACTACTCTTGCTCCGACTGGGACCAGGAATGCTTCCGAAGGACGAGGTCGTCATACTCGCACGGATCTATGACCGCCTCGATGATCGTGGGGCCCGAGGCCTCGAGGGCCTCGGCCAGACAGGAGCGGTAGGCCTGGGCAGTCCTCACCGTGAGGACCGGGACGCCAAATACATTGCCCAGACCAGGGATGTCCTCGGAGCTCAGCACGGTGCTCTCGGTTTGGCAGCCATGCTTGTCTTGCTTGATCCTGATGAGGCTCAGGCTGCGGTCAGCCATGATGACAAAGACTACAGGCAGGTTAAGCCGCGCCGCCGTCGCCATCTCGCCCGCCATCATCATGAATCCCCCGTCTCCGGTCACGCAGACTACCTTCTTGTCAGGCTGGGCAAGCTTCGCCGCGATGGCCGCCGGAACGCCGAACCCCATCGACGACCAGCCGTTGGAGATCAGGAGGCCATAGGGGTGGTGGGTCTTCCATGCCTGGCCTATCAGGTGGGAGTGGGCGCCCACATCGCAGGCGAGGATTCCGTCCTCGGGCAGAAGCTCGCGCAGGGTGTTGAGGACGGCAAGGGGGCCAAAGCACTTGTCGCTGCCGGCGAAAAGGGCGCGCATGCCCTCGGTCCTAGCCCTCAGGGCCTCGAGGTCCCAATCTGAGGGTACGGGCTTCATCGCCAGGAGGGCCTCGAGGACGGGCCTCGGCTGCCCCCCGATGCCCAGGACATCAGGATACCGCCTCGGATCGATATCGGCCGGGGCGGGATCGATGCTGAGAAGGGGCACCTGGGGCATCCATTCCTCATAGTTGAACTCGACAGGGTCGTAGCCCACGGCGATCACCACATCGGCCTGGCAGTAGGTCATGGCTACCCGGTCGCTCAAGGCGTGCATGAGGACACCGGCGAACAGCGGGTGATCCTCGTCCATGATTCCCTTGGCCATGGGGGTCACCACGACAGGGATGCGGTGCCGCTCCGCGATCGCGGCGATCAGGGGACCAAGCCCGAACCTCAGCGCGGTAAATCCGACCGCGAGAATGGGCTTCCGCCTGCCGGACAGGAAGCCCGCCATGGACGCCGCATAGCCCGGGGCCGGCTCTTCCAGCCTCGGGCTGGCGGTCGGAGCGGCCTCGGTCGCCTCGCAGGCATCGTGGGCTATTCCGGCGGGAATTCCGATATGGACAGGCCCAGGCTGCTCAGAGGTGGCGATCCTGATGGCGTTGGCGAAAACCGCGTCGATATTGGCGGCGCTCAGGCTCGTAGTCCACTTGGTCAATGGACGCATGAGCGCCTGGTGATCCAGGCCCATCTGCACGGTACGGCCCACCATCGAGGAGGGCTGCTCGTTGGTGAAGGCGATTACCGCGGAGCGGTCGAGGAGGGCGGAGCCGATCCCCGTCGTGAGATTCGTGGCCCCCGGCCCGAAGGTCGCATAGCATGCCCCGACCCTCCCGCTGAGCCAGGCGTAGGCGGTGGCCATAAAGGCCGCGCTTGCCTCATTGGCCACGAGGACGAACCTCACGCCGGCCTTTTCCATGGCATCCATATAGGGGATCCAGTCGCCTCCGGGGATTCCGAAGACATACTCCACGCCTTGCCGCTTCAGAAGCGCGACAAGATGCTCGGCAATTGTTGTCTTCATGCGAAATACCTCGTGAAAACCCTGAGCGCGTAGGATAGATCCTTGACGCCGCCCAATTCCCGGATGGAGTGCATCGCCAGGAGGGGGATGCCCACATCGACAGCCCGGAGAGGGATCTGGGTGATCGCGGAAGGGCCGGCGGTTGACCCGCCGGGAGCGTCAGACCGGTTGATATAGTACTGGCAGGGGACGCCAGCCTCGGCGCACAGCTCCCTGAACGCGGCGATGCTGTTGCTGTCCGAGGTGAATTTCTGGGCCCCGCTCGATTTCACCACGAGGCCCTTGTTGATCATCACCTTGGTCACAGGATCCGTCTTTTCCGGCGCGTTGGGATGCAGGCACTGGGACATGTCGGCGGAGACCATGAAGGAGTTGCTGACTGCCCGGAAAAAGCCCGCCCGGTCCTTGCCAAGGGCCAGGGTGATCCGCTCCATGAAGGAGGCCATCATCGGCGACTCGGCCCCCTGCCTAGTCCTGTTCCCGATCTCCTCATTGTCAAAGCCGCAGAGGAAGGAGGTGCTTTCGGCGACCCCGGCCTGGCTCAGGGCCTGGAGGCCCGCATAGAGAAGGGCGAGGTTGTCCAGCTTGGTCGAGGAGACAAACTCCCCTTTGGCGCCGACAAGGCTTCCCTTCTCGTGCTCGCTCGCGCAGAGCTCAAAGGCGAGGATCCGCTCCTCTTCGACTCCGAGCTTCTCGGCCAGGATCCTCAGGATGCGCCGGTCGTTCGGGACATCGGGATCGACCTCGCCCAAGACGGGGATCATATCCTTTTGGGGATTCAGGGCGACCCCGGAGTTCACTTCCTTGTTGTGGTGGATGCTTATATTGGGGATATACAAGAGGGGCTCCGAAAAGCGGACGAGGACATCCTTGGGGAAGAGAGCCCGGGAATCCCGCAGAGAGACCCGCCCGGCGAGGGCCAGGGGCCGGTCGAGCCAGGTGTTCAGGATCGGGGAGCCATAGACTTCCGCGTTCAGCTTTACGTAATGGCCTTCGACCACCATCTCTGGACTTGGCTTAAGCCGAATCGAGGGGGAATCGGTGTGCGTAGTGAGGATCCGGAAGCCCTGCTCGTCTATCTCCCCCTTCCCAACAATAAAAGCCGATATCGCCGAGCCGTTGACGGAGCAGAAATATTTCCCGCCCTTGACCAACTTCCACTCTGCCCCAGGGTCCAGCCTCGCAAAACCCGCTTTCTCCAGGATGGACTCGGAGTTGCTGACAACATGAAACTCGCTGGGGGAATCATGGATAAAATCGAGGAGCGAACAAGCGAAGTCCTTCTCATTGAGCATAGCCCTTACTCCCTTCAAGCCTTGTGGCATGCGCAGAGATGGCGAGGGCCCATCTCACGAAATTCAGGAACAGCTTCCTTGCAGATTGGTCCGGCGATGGGGCATCGAGGATGGAAGAAACATCCCTGGGGCGGATTGAGGGCACTCGGGATCTCGCCCTCCAGGGGCTTGATCGGATGATTCTCTGCGTATAGGGGATCGGGGACAGGGATCGCGGCCAGGAGGGACCGCGTATAGGGATGCAGGGGACCCTGAAAGAGCTCATCCCGGTCCGCTATCTCCACAATCATGCCCAGGTACATCACGGCTATCCTCGTCGAGATATGCCTTACCATGGACAGGTCGTGGGCGATGAACAGATAGGTCAGGTTGAACTCGCGCTGGAGATCCTCGAGCAGGGTCACGACCTGGGCCTGCACAGAGACATCCAGGGCCGAGATGGGCTCGTCGCAGACAATAAAGTCGGGCCTGACGGCAAGGGCCCTGGCGATGCCGATCCTCTGCCGCTGCCCCCCCGAGAATTCGTGGGGAAAGCGGTTGACGAAGGAGGCGTCCAGGTTCACCTTGTGCAGGAGCTCCCGGCTTGTCTCCATCCTCTCTTTCTGGCCCATGCCCTTCCTGTGGATCATGAGGGGCTCGCAGATGCTGCTTCCTATCGTCTGCCTCGGGTTGAGGGAGGAATACGGATCCTGGAAGATGATCTGCATCTTCTTCCTATAGGGAAGCATCTGCGGCCGCGACAGCTTGGTGAGGTCGGTCCCCTCGTAGCTGATGGAGCCCTCGGTCGCCTGGTAGAGCTGGAGGAGGGTCCGCCCCACGGTGGACTTTCCGCAGCCGCTCTCGCCGACAAGGCCAAGAGTCTCACCTTTGTAGATATCGAAGCTGATGCCGTTGACCGCATGAACGGACTTTTTCTTTTCCAGCAGACCGCCCTTGATGCTGAAGTATTTCTTCAGGTCTCGGACCTCGATCAGCTTATCCCCAGTAGCTACCATCAGAGCCTCCCCCCCGCGTTCCAGCAGGCCACAAGATGTCCGGGCTCATGCTCCGAGAGGGCCGGATTCTCGGCACGGCATCTCTCCTGCGCCCGCGTGCAGCGAGGCGCGAAGGGGCATCCTGGCCCGAGGGAGAGAAGATTGGGCGGCGAGCCCATGATGGGCACAAGGCGCTTCCTCCGGTCGGACCCGCTGGACGGGAGGGAGTCAAGAAGCCCGATCGTGTACGGGTGGGAGGTCCGCGCGAAAAGATCCTTGACATTGGCCTTCTCGACGATATGGCCGGCGTACATCACCTGGACGTTCTGGGCGAAATTGGCCACGATCCCCAGGTCATGGGTGATCCAGACAATCGCCATCCCCAGCTGGTCCTTGAGTTGCCTGACCAGACTCATGATCTGGGCCTGTATGGTCACATCCAGGGCCGTCGTGGGCTCGTCGGCGATAAGAAGCTGGGGTTCGCAGGCGAGGGCCATGGCTATCATCACGCGCTGCCGCATGCCACCGGAGAACTGAAAGGTATACTCGTTGATCCGCTTTTCGGCATTGGAGATCCCCACAAGCCCCAGGAGCCGGATCGCCCGGTCGAGGGCCTCCTTCCTGGAGATCCCCAGGTGCTTGACCAGGCCCTCCGTCATCTGCCGCTTGATGGAGAGGACGGGATTGAGGCTGGTCATGGGGTCCTGGAAAATGATCCCTATATCCTTGCCGCGCTTTTTCCTGATCTCCTCGTCGGAGAGCTTCAGCAGGTCCACCCCCTGGAAGAGGGCCTCGCCCTTCTCCACCCTCCCCGTGGTCCTTTGCAGCAGCTGGAGTATCGAGAGTACGCCTACGCTCTTTCCACAGCCGCTCTCCCCCACCACGGCCAGGGTCTCGCCCTCATCGACCGTGTAGGAGATCCCGTTGACGGCCTGGACTACGCCTTCCCTCGTGTGGAAGTGGGTGTGCAAATCTCTAACTTCAAGAATGCTTGCCATCGAGACCTTCCTATAGCGTAGGATCGAGAGCGTCCTGCAGCCCATCACCGATGAAATTGACGCAGAGCACGGTCAGGAGGATCGCCATGCCGGGAAAGAAGGTCAGCCATGGCTCGGTGGACATGGTGGCCTGGCTATCCATCAGCATGTTTCCCCAGGTCGGGGTGGGCGGGCTTACGCCCATGCCCAGGAAGCTCAGGGAAGACTCGACGATGATCGCGTTCCCGACCCCCAGGGTCGTCCCGATGATTATGGAGTTGCCTATGTTCGGCAGGATGTGGCGGAAAATGATATGCAGGTCCCCAAAGCCCAGCGCCCGCGCCGCCACGACATACTCATTCTCCTTGACCGAGAGGATGGAGCCGCGGACGACCCGCGCCGTAGTCATCCAGCTCAGCATGCCTATGATCAGCACAAGACTCACGCCGCCGCCGCTCGCCAAGGCGCCTACCACAATGATCAGGGGCAGGGTTGGGATGGAATAGGCCAGGTCGGTCAGGCGCATGAGCAGGTTGTCCACGCTGCGTCCGTAGAATCCCGCGCAGGCGCCTACCAGGGTGCCAAGCAGGGTGCCCAGCAGGGCGGCGCTCAGTCCGATCGTGATCGAGATGCGCCCTCCAAACAGAAGCCTCGTGAAAAGGTCCCGGCCAAGCCCGTCGGTGCCCAGGATATGGGTCATGGTGGGCGGCTTGCGTATATTGCGCAGGTCGATGGCGTCAAAATCATAAGGCGCGATAAGAGGCGCCAGGTAGCACAGGAGAGCGAGGACGACCAGGATGCATGCCGAGACGACAGCGAGCCTGTGCCTCATGAATTTCTGCCATGCGATCTTGCCATTCGAGCGCTGAACTACGGCGATGCCCTCGAGACCGGCGATATCAGATTCCCTAGCGGTGCTGCTTGCGGCCATGGTGTCATCCCCCTTCCTTTCATCCATAGCTGATTCTGGGATCAAGCCAGCCGTAGATAATGTCCGCTAAAAGGTTAAACACGATGACCATCGTAGAGCCCATCATCAGGATCCCCATGAGGAGGGGGTAGTCCCTCGCGCCTATGGCCTGGATGAACATTCGGCCGATCCCCGGCCACCCGAAGATCGTCTCCGTTATCACGGCCCCGGAGAAAATCCTCGCTATGTCCTGGGTGACCACGGAAACGACGGGGATTCCCGCGTTCTTTAGCGCGTGCACCGTTATCACGGTGTCCTTACGGAGGCCCTTGCTGTGGGCTGTCCGGATATAGTCCTGCTTAAGCACGCCCAGCATCGAGCTTCTCATGTACCGCGACCAGCCGGCGACATAGGTAAGGGAGAGGACAGTCGCTGGCATCACGATATGCTTCAGCCGGTCTATCACGGAATCGATCCCGATAGTCGCGGTGCCGGCCACGGGAAGCCATTGCAGCTTCACGCTGAAGACAAGCTGCAGCATCAGGCCAAACCAGAAGACGGGCATGGCGATGGCGACGAAAGAGAGACTCGTGCAGATGTAGTCGAAGACCGAGTATTGCCTCAGCGCGGAGAACACCCCGAGAGGCATGGCGAGGCAGAAGGCGATGAGGAAGGAGATGCCCATAAGCCTGAGGGTGTCCGGCAGGCGCTCGACGATCATATCCAGCACCGGCCTCTGGGTCTGGAAGCTGACACCCATGTCGCCACCCAGCATCGCCCCGGCCCAGCGGAAATACTGCACATACACCGGCTGGTCGACGCCCAGCCTGGCCCTGTAGGCGTCGATGGCGGCGGGATCGACGAACATGCCCCTGTCCAGCAAGGTCCCCTCGGGGCCGCCGGGAGCAGCTTGGATTATCGCAAATATAACGATCGAGATACCGATCAGCAGAGGTATCATCTGCAGTATCCGCTTGACGATATACCTAATCATTCGACATCCCTTCCTGCTCCATATCGCTCATCGCGCGCCGCCCTCGAGTCCTGCCGAGCCGAGGGCCTGCGGGGATGTAGCGCCAGGTAAAGCGCCACCCCAGGGACGGCCGGGGTATTGTCCCCGGGCCGCCCCGGCGGTGGCGGCAAGGCCCGCAAGGGCCGGATTCTCTAGCGGAGATCCCACTCCCAGGTGTTCCACCAGTTGCCCAGGTTGGTGCCTGAGCCCTTGAAGTTCACAAGGCGGTTGGAGACCACCCAGGGGCCGTCCCTGTAGTAGAGGAAGATGTTGTAGGCCTCATCGAGGAGGATCTGCTGGGCCTTGTCGAGGAGGGGCTTTCTGGTCTTGAAGTCCAGATTCTTGTCGGACTGGATCATGATCTTGTCAAGCTCGGGATTGGAGAAGCCAGTGAAGTTGTTGCTGCCGTTGGCCCCGTCCCTGGTATGGTAGAAGTTCGTGATGCTGGCGTCGCTGCCCATAAACCAGCCATTGACCGTGACCTCGTAGCCAAAGCCCCTCCACTTCTGGGACCAGGCGGACGCCTCAAGGGACTCCATTTTGGAGTCGATGCCTATGGCCTTGAGCTGGGCCTGGACGACCTGGGCGATGGCGATCCTGTCAGCGCGGCCGGCACGGTTAAGCCAGGTAAAGGAGAATTTCACGCCATTCTTCTCGAGGATCCCGTCGCTTCCGGGCTTCCATCCTGCCTCGGCCAGAAGGGCCTTCGCCTTGGCAGGATTGTACTCAGGCGCCTTGAGCTTGGTGTTGTGGAAGGCGCTCGAGGGGGGGATGGGGCTGTTCGCGATCTGGACCGTGCCCTCGAGGAGCTG
>JAKPBN010000454.1 GCA_029778945.1 Spirochaetota bacterium | reverse complement strand
GGCTACCCGCTCCCTCATGGAGAGGCAGGATGTCATCATCGTGGCCACCGTGTCCTGCATCTATGGCCTTGCGACCCCGGACGCGGTGCGCCAGATGGCCTTTGGCCTCTCTGTGGGCGACGAGGTCGATGTGGACGAGGTCAAGCGCCGCCTCGTCTCCCTCCAGTACGAGCGCAATGACGCCGTCCTCGAGCGGGCCCGCTTCCGCATCCGGGGGGATGTCCTCGAGGTCTACCCGGCCTATGTCAAGGAAGCCTACAGGATAGAGCTGGACTACGATCGCATAGTCCGGATCCGGCGCTTCGAGCCCGTTTCCGGCCAGGTCCTGGAGGAGCTGGACCGGGCGATGATTTACCCGGCCAAGCAGTTTGTGATGCCCGAGGCCCAGGTCCACGCCGCCCTGGACTCTATCCGGCAGGAGCTCGACGAGCGCTATGAGACCCTGATGGCCGCCAACAAGCTCGTGGAGGCCCAGAGGCTCAAGAGCCGCACGGAATACGACCTCGAGATGCTCGGGGAGATGGGCTATTGCCCGGGGATCGAGAACTACTCCGCTCCCCTCGCCGGCCGGGCCCCCGGATCCCCCCCGGCCGTCCTCCTCGACTATTACCCGGAAGGCTACCTGACCTTTATCGACGAGTCCCACGTCACCCTGCCCCAGATCGGGGCCATGTATGCCGGGGACAGGGCCAGGAAGCAGAACCTCGTCGACTACGGCTTCCGCCTCCCCTGCGCCCTGGACAACCGGCCCCTGAAATTCGAGGAATTCGAGCAGCGCACCGGCCAGGTCATCTATGTCTCGGCCACCCCGGCCCTCCTGGAGCTCCAGAAATCCGGGGTTCCCGTGGAGCAGCTCATCAGGCCCACGGGCCTCGTGGACCCGGAGATCGAAATCAGGCCCAGCGAGGGCCAAATGGAGGACATCTACGCCGAGGTCCGGAAGCGGGTCGCCAACGACGAGAGGTGCCTCATCCTCACCCTCACCAAGCGCATGGCCGAGGAGCTCACGGAATACCTCTCGGGCCTCTCCCTCAAGGTCCAGTACATCCACAGCGAGGTGGAGACGATCGAACGGGTGGAGATCCTCAAGGCCCTGCGCAAGGGCGACTACGATGTCCTTGTGGGGATCAACCTCCTCCGGGAGGGCATCGACCTCCCCGAGGTCTCCTACATCGCCATCCTCGACGCGGACAAGATCGGCTTCCTGCGCTCGGCCACGAGCCTCATCCAGATCATAGGCCGGGCGGCCCGCAACTCCGCCGGCAAGGTGGTGATGTACGCGGACCGGATCTCCGAGGCCATGAGGGTGGCCATGGAGGAGACGGCCCGGAGGCGGGAGGTCCAGATAGCCTGGAACGAGGCCCACGGGATCACCCCCACGACGATCCGCAAGGCCGTGGAGGATATCCTCGAGCGGCGCCATGAGGAGCGGGGAGAGATCGTGGAGAGCGAGATCGAGGTCCTCAAGCGGGGCCACAACCTCCTTGTGCCCGAGCAAAAGCGCTCCCTTATCAAGGCCCTGGAGGCCGAGATGCTCGAGCACGCCAAGCGCCTGGAATTCGAGGAAGCCGCCCTGATCCGGGACGAGATAGACAAGCTCAAGCGCGGGGAGTCCTAGGCCCTAGCCGGCCTGGTAGAAGCCCGCCCCGTTCCTTCCGGCCTTCTTGACCTTGTACATGGCCGAGTCGGCCAGGGCCACAAGTCGACCCGTGTCCGCGGGGTCCGAGCCCGTGTCCGCTATGCCGATGGACAGGGTGAGTCCCGCCGGCAGGGGCAGCTTGGCGCCCTCCTCCTTGGCCTTTTCCCGGATCCTCTCGGCCACGACCATGGCGTCGTTGCCGGTGGTCTCGGGCAGGACAACGAGGAATTCGTCCCCCCCGTAGCGGCCCGGGCTGTCTATGCCCCGGCAGGATTCCAGGAGGACCCTGCCCATGGCC
>JAKPBN010000127.1 GCA_029778945.1 Spirochaetota bacterium | reverse complement strand
CACCATGGAGCCCGAGGCCGAGAGCCCCTCGGTGAGGAAGAGGGTGGAGAGCTCGCCCTCGGGGCCGTCCCCAAGATGGCGCTTGCAGTCCTTGAGGTTGGGGATCTTGAGCTCGATCCTCTTGGCGGCCTCCTTGGCCTCCTTCTTGACCACGTTGAGCTCGGTCCTGAGCTTCTCGTTGGCTATGATCTTGTCCTGGAGCCGCTTGGCCGCCGTGGGATTCCTGCGGAGGTAGTCGTCGAGGCCGCGCTTGACCTCCTGCATGATCCAGGGCTTTATGTCCGAGTTTCCGAGCTTGTTCTTGGTCTGGCTCTCGAAGACGGGGTCCTTGAGCTTGACCGCCACCGCGGCGGCCATGCCCTCCCGGACGTCCTCGCCCCGGTAGGAGGCCTGGAAGAACTCGTTGATCGCCTTGAGGATGCCCTCCCGGAAGGCCGAGAGGTGGGAGCCGCCATCCGAGGTATGCTGGCCGTTGACGAAGGAGAAGTACTCCTCCCCATAGTCCCCGGTGTGGGTAAAGGCGAACTCGATGCGGTCGGCCTTGTAGTAGCCTATGTCATATATCGCGCCGTCGCCCACCTCGTCCTTGAGCAGGTCCTGCAGGCCGTTCTTGGAGCTGTAGTCCTGGCCGTTGAGCTCGAGGACAAGACCCGAGTTGAGGTAGGCGTAGTGCCAGGCCCGGCGCTCGACAAACTCCATGTTGAAGGCATAGTCCCCGAAGATCTGGGAATCGGGGACGAATTCGACGAGGGTGCCGTCCTTTTCCCGGGTCCGGCCCTCTTTTTTCGAGACCAGGACCCCTCGCTCAAAAATGGCCTCGAAGTACTCGCCCTTGCGGTGGGAGACGACCCGGAAGCGGCTGGAGAGGGCGTTGACCGCCTTCGTGCCCACCCCGTTGAGGCCCACGGAGAACTGGAAGACCTCGTCGTTGTACTTGGCCCCGGTGTTGATCACCGAGACGCACTCGATCACCTTGCCGAGGGGGATGCCCCGGCCATAGTCCCGGATAGACACCTGGGAGGAGGACCCGGGGAGGTTCTCGACCTTGATGACAATCCGCGTGCCCGCCCCCATGATGAATTCATCGATCGCGTTGTCTACGACCTCCTTGAGGAGGACGTAGATGCCGTCGTCGGGGTTGGAGCCGTCGCCGAGGCGGCCGATATACATGCCCGTCCTGAGGCGGATGTGCTCGAGGGAGGAGAGGGTCTTGATCTTGGACTCGTCGTAGCCCTTGGATGCCTGCTTTGCCATGATTGGGCGAATTCTAGCACGCATCGCGGCTCCTTGAAAAGGTCGAGGGCCTTGCTAGCCTAATTCACGGGAATCCAGTAGCTTTTCCCCAGAGACTACACCATGGCAAAACCAACGATCGGCCCGCGACTTGCCTCCATCCTGGCCCTAGTCCTCCTTTTCCTTGTCCTTCCGGCCCCTCCCCTCAGGGAAGGCGCAAGGCAGGCCCGAAGGCCTAGGCTGGGCATTCCGGCCCTGGCCATACCCTTTAAGCCCTCGGGCGAAAGGGGCCAAGCCTGGGCCGAGCCCGAACCGAGGCCCCTCCTGGCCCAGGCCGCGGTCAGGACCGCCCCCCCTAAAAAGGCCAAGTCTTGGAACCCCCTGGAAGGCCTTCGGCCCCGGGGCTATTACAGCGGCGATCCCCTGCCACCCTCGACGGTCTACCTGAGCTTTGACGATGGCCCCTGGGACTTTACGGGGGATATCCTCGATGTCCTCGAGGCCGAGGGGGTCAAGGCGACC
This sequence comes from Spirochaetota bacterium, assembly GCA_029778945.1. GTDB lineage: Bacteria > Spirochaetota > Spirochaetia > Treponematales > Rectinemataceae > JANYKC01. The sequence continues at coordinate 4,087 of JAKPBN010000127.1, read as the reverse complement.
TTCTTCCTCAACTCCTATGACAAGGACAACCCGGCCCATGGGGACCCCTCGGCCAATGTACTCCTCCGCTACGCCCCGGTCCTGCGGCGCATGGTCGAGCAAGGCCATGTCCTGGGAAACCACAGCTATTCCCACCAGGACTTCGCGACCCTGGCTCCCGGCAAGATCGGCTTCCAGCTGGATACCCTGGAGCGGGACCTGCGGGCCGTCCTGGGGGAGAGGACTCCTGCCCTCAACCTGATCAGGCCCCCCTTTGGCTCCCCCTGGCTGGGCACCTGGAGCAAGCCCGAGGAAAGGAACCGGGTCGGCAGGATCCTGGAAAAGCGGGGCCTTGTGATGATGTGGACCCTGGGCTGGGACTCCGGGGACAGCGCGAACTGGGCCCCCGGGGAATGGTACGAAAAGGGCAGCCCCCGCTACCACCCCGGGGGGGCCAAGTATCGGGAGAAAGTCAAGGCTGAGCTAGACCGCATTCTCAAGAAGGCCGACGGCACAGCCAGCGGAGTCATCCTGATGCACGACACCCATCCCACATCCCGGGATGTCCTGGCCCCCCTGATCAAGGAGCTCAAGGCCCGGGGCTACCACTTCGCGACCCTCGAGGACTATGCCCTCTGGCGCTGGGGCCCCGGGGCCTTAGGGACTCAAGCCCGGCCCTGAGCCGGGCTAGCGCGGGCGGCGATCAGGGCCAGGCCCTCGAGGACGAGGTCGGGGACAAAGACTCCGAGGTCCTCGGCCTCCAGGAGGGCCCTACCCTCCTCGGAGCCCGAGCCGGCCAGGGCCACTTTGCCAGGTCCACCCAGGAGTTCCTGGGACATCAGGGCCACGAGGCGCGATAGAAGACCTCCGTAGCCCAGGATAATCCCCGCCTGGACCGACTGGACCGTGGACTTGCCTATGGCCCTCTCGGGCTTCATGAGCCTGACCTCGGGGATCTGGGCCGCCAGGGACCGCAGGCTCCCGGCGGCGGCCTCCATCCCAGGGGCAAAGGCCGCCCCCACAAAGTCCCCCGCGGCGTCGACGGCCGAGAGGGAGAGCACAGCGCCGAAGTTCGCCACCAGGCAGGGGCTGCCCAGGACCTCCCGGGCCGCGACGGCGGCGCAGACGAGGTCGGCCCCCACCTCGCTGGGGAAGTCAGTCCGGATCTTGATCCCCGTCCTCGTCCCGGGGCCGACCACGGTGGTGCCCAGGCCCAGGGCCATGTCCACGGCCTTGACTATCCTGGGGGTCAGGGAGGGCACTACCGAGGAGAGCCAGGCGCTGCCCCCCTCCAGGCTGGCCCCTGGCCCGGCGGCCTTTTGGGCCCGCTCCCAGGCGGACTCTATGAGGAAGGCGTACTCGTCGCTCGTCCGCTCGGGGACCACCCCAAAGCGCCCGATAGACGCCCAGGCGCCCGCCACGCGGAAGCCCACGGCCAGGGAAGAGTTGCGCGCGTCTATGGCCAGGAGGGCGGGCATGGCCGCATCAGTCCTGCTCATCGGCCAGGCGGGCCTTGCCGCCTCGGCCCTCGACACCCCGCCAGGCCGCCACAATCGCCAGGCTGAGGACAGCCGCCACGCCCGCCTCGATAAGGCCATTGGCCACAAAGATCGTCCCGGCCAGGGCAAGGGGAATCGCCCCGGCCAGGACGAGGGCCCCGAGGACGAGGGCGGTGTTGGTCAGGGAGCCCACGACTCCGGCGACAATCGAGGAAAGGCCCCGGAGCTTGCCCCGGAAGAGGGCAAAGGCGGCCCAGGCAGCCAGGCCTATCAGGATGCGGGGCAGGACCGAGATGAGGGGATTGACGAAAAACACGTCCACCGGGCCCTTGGCAGGATTGATTACCGCCTGGACCATGGAGGTTATCCCAAAGATGGCCCCCACAAGGGCCCCCACCACAGGGCCTTCCAGGATAGCCCCCACAATCACGGGCACCTGGAGGACCGAGAGGGAAGCTCCGGAAAACCAGGGTATATAGCCCAGGCCGGTGAGGGATAGGGCGACGGCGACCGCCCCCAGGGCTCCGGTAACCACGATCTTCTTGACAGAAAGGCCTTTGGCCATGGACATAACCTCCGGTCCCGGGAATAGCCGCCCCGACTCAGGGTCGAATTCCCCGGAACCCTCTACAAGGTGATATCGACCGCCCAAGCGGCCGCGAGAAACAGGACGCTGGCCAGGCGGAGGAAGTCCTCCCCCCGGACTTTCGCGTAGGCCGCGAGCCTCGTGCGGCCATCCCCGGTGTAGCACCGGGCCTCCATGGCCTCGGCCAGAACCTCGGCCCTCTCCAGGGCCCGGACGGTGACGGGCACCATGAGGGGGAGGTAGGCCCGGGCCTTGGCCAGGGGACTCCAGCGTCCGGTGCCAAAGTCCGCCCCCCGGGAGGCCTGAGCCTTCACAATTGCCTCGATCTCCCCGGCCACAATGGGTATGAAGCGGAAGGTGACCACGATGACGAGGGAGAGGCCATGGACGGGGAGGCCCAGGCGGCCCAAGGGGGCAAGGAGGTCCTCGAGGCCATGGGATATCTCGGATTCCCGCGTCACCGAGGTAAAGAGCCCGATTGTGGCCAGGAGGGAGACCGTGCGCAGGACGGCCATGAGGATGGCCCGGGCTTCCCTTAAGGTGGCCGAGAAGGGGCCGAGGGAAAAGAGCACGGCCGAGCTGTCCCCGGGCCAGCCAAAGAGAAACTGGAGGAGGGCGGCCAGGACAAAGAAAGGCGCGGCCGGGAGGAGGCCTCGAAGGAGGAAGGAGGGCCGGATGCCCGCCACCACGGCCAGGCAAAGGGTCGTGAGACCCGAGAGGACTACCGCAGGCCAGGACCCTATCGCGCCGGGGACGGCCAGGGCGAGGAGCCAGATATACTTGGTGGCCGGGGTCAGTCCCTGGACCCGGCCCGAGCCGGCCTGGAACTGGCCGATGGAGACATTGCGGGAAAACTCAAGGTTTCTCATGGCTGCGCCTCGGCCTCCGAGGGAGAGCCGGGGCCCAGGGCCGCGGTAAGGCCGGGGATGTCCAGGGGCCGGGAGGCCAGGGAGAGGCCCAAGTCTCCCAGGGCGGCGGCGAGCTCGCAGGCAAAGGGCCGGGCCAAGCCCCAGGCCGGGTCGAAGCCCTCGTGGAAAAGCCTCGACGGCGGCCCCGAGGCGAGGACCCGGCCCCGGTCCAGGACAATCATGGTATCGCACATCGCGGCCTCTTCCATGGAATGGGTGGACAGGACGAGGGTCGAGCCCTTGCGGCCAAGGCCCGAGAGGAGGGCCCGCACCAGGGCCCGGTTCTGGGGATCGAGGGCGCTCGTGGGCTCGTCGAGGAGGAGGGCCTCGCCCTCCATCGCCAGGACTCCGGCCAGGGCCAGGCGGCGCTTTTCCCCGCCCGAGAGACTCCGGGTGCCCCGGTCCCGCCACACCCCGTAATCAAGGCCCAGGGCCGCCATGGCCGCCTTGACCGTGGCCACGAGGGCCGGGCCGGACAGGCCCTTGTTCCGGGGCCCAAAGGCCACGTCGTCCCCGGCATAGGGCTCAAAGAGGGCGGCCTCGGGGCGCTGGACGGCGAGGGGGGCCCGCATGCGCAGGGCCCGGATATCCGTGGCCGGGTCAAGGCTGTCCTGGCCCAGGGCCAGGACCCTCCCGGAGGAGGGAAAGGCGAGGGAATCCAGGAGCTCCAGGAGGCTCGACTTGCCCGATCCCGTCCGCCCCACGAGGGCCGTCAGGCGGCCCGAGCCAATGACGAGGCTCACCGAATCCAGGGCCAGGCGCTCGAGGGCCGTGCCCTTGAGGCGGAGGAGGCTCGCCTTTTCCAGGCTAAAGGCGGCCGGGGCGAGGGGCTCCTGGACCAGGCTAGGCTCCCGGACCGGGCTCGCCGCCCGGGGGACAAGGCCGGCCGCATGGATTCGCAAGGCGAGGCCCGAGGCGGTTTCGCCCAACCTGGCCTCAAGCCCCAGGGCCAGGGCCGCCTCGACGCAAGGGGGGAGGCACAGGACCAGGCAGGGGTCTAGGGCTGGCTTGCCTGGGGTATGGGCGAGGAAAAGGCCCTCGGGGCTTCCATCGTAGACAAGACGCCCGGCCCCGAGGACCACAACCCGCCTGGCCCGGCTCGCCTCCTCCCTGTC
>JAKPBN010000452.1 GCA_029778945.1 Spirochaetota bacterium | reverse complement strand
GGGGCCCCGCAACTTAATCTCTAGGAACCTTGCGCCAAGGATACCACAGAGGAGGCAATTATGGCCAATACCAGGGTCCGCTTTGAGACCAGCCTGGGGGACCTCACTATCGAGCTGTTTGAGAAGGAATGCCCGGCTACGACAGCCAATTTCCTGGGATATGTGAATTCCGGCTTCTATGACGGCACCATTTTCCACCGGGTTATCCCGGGCTTTGTGGCCCAGGGCGGCGGGATGCTGCCGGGGATGAAGGAAAAAGAGAACGGCGCCCCCATCAAGAACGAGGCGGCGACGGCCCCGGCCAATGTCCGGGGCACCCTGGCCATGGCCAGGACCTCGGATCCCGACTCGGCCACGTCCCAGTTCTACATCAACCTGAGGGACAACACCTCCCTCAACTACGCGGGACCCCGCAATCCCGGCTACTGCGCCTTTGGCAAGGTGGTGGAGGGCATGGAGACCGCAGACGCCATGGCCGGGGTGGCCACGGGCAACCGGGGACCCCATGGGGATGTGCCCAAGGACGACATTGTCCTCAAGAAGGCCAGGGTCGTCCAATAGGGATCCGGGCAAGTCTGGACCAGAGGAAGAGAAGACCCAGGAGGGCGGCGACGCCGCTTCCTGGGTCTTTCCATTCCGGGGCCTAGAAGGCCCCAGGGAATGCCTTAGGCCGGGCGGACCGCGGCTTGCTCTGCCCTTTCCAGCTGCTTGGCCCGGCGGGCGGAGAAATCCCGGGGGACCTCATAGCCTGCGGTCTCAAGCATGCGCCGGAAGGGGGAGGCTTCCTTCTTGAGCTCCCTCGAGCCACGGGTGATCTTGCAGAGGGAGAGGCCAAGGTCCTTGGCTATGTCCCTCTGGGGTCTGCCCTTGGCAAGGTCCTTCACCAGGGCCCAGCGCTTGGCTATCTCGTCGGTCTCCGATGGGGTGAGGAGACTATAGAGGAAGCCCTCGACGAGCTCGGGGTTGGAGGTCTGGGCAAGGGCCCGGGACATCTCCGCAATATTGCGGGAGACGAGTTCCATGTCGCTTTCCATAGAGACAAGTATAGCATGGAGTAACATTTTTGGCGAGCGGAATCTCGCATAATGAAAACACCGTTTCAGTAATCAAAATGTTACTTTGAACAAATACACGGAAATCTCCAATACTCCCTTATTCGTTTCTTTATAAAGGATTACTAGAAGACCTTAGGCCTTGCTTAGGTCGATGCCATGGCGCAAAGCGATAATTTCCCCAAGTATGGAAATTGCGATTTCCGCGGGGGTCTCGGCGCCGATTCCCAGTCCGATCGGACTGTGGAGGGAGGCAACGATTGCAGGATCCAGGCCGTCGGCGAGGAGCTGTTCCCGGATTAGCGCCACCTTTCGCTTGGAGCCAATGAGGCCCGCATAGCGGAAGGGTCGCCTGAGCACCGCCCGGCTGCATTCCAGGTCAAAGAGGTGGCCCCGGGATACGGTGACCGCATAGGTGGCCAGGTCAAAGGGGAAGGCATCCACAATCTCCGTGTAGCCTCCCTGGACGGTCCTGACTCCCTGGGGGAAGCGCCCCGGAGCGGCAAAGTCCTCCCGGTCATCGGCGACGGTGATCTCGAAGCCCAGGTCGATGGCGGCCTTGGCCAGGGCCTGGCCCACGTGGCCGCCCCCGAGAATCAGGAGCTTTTCCGGGGGCAGGAGGGGATCGACCAGCACAGCCCCCTCAGGGCCCTCCGTGAGGATCGCCCGCCCCGTGGCCAGGACCTTGGCAAGGGTGGCCGACCCTGGGGCCGGGTTTGGAGCCTTGCCCCAGACAAGCTTGCCTCCCTCATCCAGGATGGAGAGCTCCAGGTTCAGGGGGATGGTGGCGGGAGCCTCGGCCCGGCCCAGCTTTCCTAGGCTCCGCACGACCAGGGCCCGCCGCCCTTCCTTTACCATGGCTTGGGCAAGGGCATAGGGCTCTACGTTCTGGACAAGCTCCACGACCATGCGGTTGATCCCCCCGCAGATAAGGGCCGGGCCTTCCACCTCGGAGCTGAGCATCTCCACCTCTATAAAGGCCGATTGCCCCGCTACCATCGCCCCCTGGGCGGCCGCTATGGCCATAGCCTCGCCCTTGCCGCCCCCAATGCTGCCCCCGCGGATTCCCGCCGGGGAGACTACCATGGCCGAGCCGGGGTGGCGGGGGGACGAGCCTTTGACGTCGGCCACGGTGACGAGGGCCAGGGGGGGCCTTGCCCCAAGGAGGGTCTGTAGTTCCTGCAGGTCCATCGGGGGCACTCCTTCCGGTCAGGGGCTGGGGGAGGCCTCGAGGGCCTTCCCCTCCTCGACCTCCAGTATGCGGTCTCCGAGCAGTTCCGCCTCGTGGCGGTCATGGGAGACAAGGATGACACTCATGGCTAGCTCGGCCTTGAGGGCAAGGAATTCCCGGTGGACGGTTTCCTTCGTCTTCCGGTCCAGGGCGCTAAAGGGCTCGTCCAGGAGGAGGACCCTGGGACCGACGGCCAGGGCCCTGGCCAGGGCCAGGCGCTGCCTTTCTCCCCCCGAGAGGATGCCGGGCCTGCGCCCGGCCAGGCTAGCTATGCCCAGGCGCTCGAGCCAGGCCCTGGCCTTGGCCTGGCCCGCATCGCCCTTCTCCAGGGCCAGGGCCACGTTGTCCAGGGCCGTGAGGTGGGGGAAGAGGGCATAGTGCTGGAAGACCAGGCCCACCCCCCGCTCCCGGGTGGGCAGGTCGAGGCCCTCCTCGGCGGAAAAGACAGGGCGGACATGGATGGCCACGAGACCCGAGTCGGGCCGGGCTAGGCCGGCGATGCAGGAGAGGATTGTGGTCTTGCCCGAGCCGGACTCGCCCCAGAGGACCGTGGTCGTGGCCGCGGGGACGAGGAAACCGGCCTCGATGAGGAGGTCGGGGAGG
>JAKPBN010000440.1 GCA_029778945.1 Spirochaetota bacterium | reverse complement strand
GGGGCCCGTGCGCTGCTTGTCGGCCCCTCGCTTCCACACGCCAGGCCCCGCCTAAGTATGTCCCTGAAAATGTCCCTGGGTGTATTCTTCTATGAGTCTAGATCCGGCGGTACCAGGCCTCAATGATGGGATCCAGTGATGGCAGGGCAAAGCCCAGGCCCTCGACCTTGGCTTTTTCCGCCGAGGCTTCCCAGTCCATGTAGGGGTCGGCGTAGTGGCTGGCCAGGAAGGCGAAGATAATGTCCTCGGCGGCGTTGGCGGAATCGTCAAAGAGGCGGCTTTTCTTGGTCCTCGACGCGAGGAGGGTACGGTGGATGTCCGCCCTCACCCCCTCGAGGAAGAGCTGGCGGTAGACATCGTAGGCCTTGCCCGAGAGCTTGCGTATCCGGTCCGAGACCGAGCCGCCCCGGGGGGGCAATTCCTCGATCACCGCGGCAGGCTTTGGGGGAGGGGCAAGCCGGGCCGAGGACGAGGCGGGAGGCTTGGTGGGCGCGCGCAGGCCCGCCGCATGGGGCTCCGGGGCCGGTCCCGGGCGGGAAGTTAGGCGATTTTCGTCTGCGGAGGCAGTGGGGGCGGCCAGGACCCGGCGCTCCACCGAGGCCTCCCGCTCGGCCCGGGCCTTTTCCCGGGCGGCGAGGAGCTCCTCGGTCCGGGACGGGGTGGCGGGCATAGTCGACCTCAGGGTCTCGACCCGGGAGACCTGGGGCCGGGAGCTGGGCCGGGGGGCCTGGGGAGGGGGGGCGGCGGCGCGCAGGACCGCGAGGCGCTTTTCGGCGGCGTTGGAGCCTTGGCCGCCCCGGGACCTGGCCTCCACCCGGTCGGCGGCGGCCTCGAGGACGGCTATCCTCTCGGCCTCGGCCCGGGCCTTGAGACGGCGCCAGTTGGCCTGCATATAGAGGTCGCCGCTCACGGAATAGGAATAGCTTGTGGAGAGGATTGTCGATACGGCGGTAAGGATCTCGTCGTCTGTGGAGCCCCGGGTCCGGCCCAGCTTGATCGCCCGGAAGATGGCATTGTGGATAGTGCCGTACTTCTTTGAGTAGAGGAAGCACAGGCGCTCGAAACCTGGATCCTTCACAAGGTCCCAGTATTTCCAGCAATAGGCGAGGACCTTGTCCTCCCGCCTCGTCAGGCTGGGAGGGATCTCGAGCCTGGCCTTGTCCTGGGCGCTGAACTTGATCTTGGAGAGGTCGAAGAAGCGGGACTTGGCCTCCGCCTCCTTCTTGCGCTTTTCCTCAAGGGCTTCGCTGCGGGCGATAAAGTCATAGCGCTCGACCACGGGGGCCTGGCTCCGGCCCCGGGCTTCCCGGGCCGCGGACTCCCGGCGCCTGGCCTCGAGGGCGGCCGAGCGGGCGATAAAGTCATACTCCGAGGGCGTGTCGGCCCGGGACATGGCCAGGTATTCATCGACGAGGCGCCGGGCCTTGTCCATCTCGGGCACCCGATGGGCAAGGATGGCGGAAAAGGACATGTAGCGGGCCAGGAAGGCCGTGGCTTCCTCGTCCTCCCCGGGGATGAGGCGCAGGAGGGCCTCGACGGCGCCCAAGGCCCGGTAGGCGTTGCCCTGGGGGATGCCCACAAGGGGGGCCACGAGGACATCGATGTTGGCCCGGGCTAGCCGGGCCAGCTTTTCGCCGAGCTCGAGGATAAGCTCGTCCTGGAGGGCTAGCCAGCGTGGATCGCCCTCGCGGAAAAGCCGCAATAGGAGGACCCGCTTGGTGTCGTCCGGATAGCGGCGCCTCAAGGGGCCGTTATAGACGGCTAGGGCGTCGCCCAGGCGGCCGCCCCGGCGATACTCGAAGTATCGCTCGATGTCTGGATCTCCGCCGTAGCGGAGCTCGGGGAAGACGTGGCGGATCAGCTCGCGGCGTCTGTCGGTCTTTGGCGAGTCCATGCGCGGGGGATTATACGCTTTGGGCGGACAGACCGCAAGAAGAATGGAGATTTCCGGAAATAAAACGGCCGCCCCGAGGGGCGGCCGCCAGCGGCACCCGGGCCCCCGCCATCGCGGCAGGGGCGGGCCCTCCAAGGGACTACTGGAGGAGCTGCATCACTTGCTGGGTAGACTGGTTCGCCTGGGCGAGGAGGGCATTGCCGGCCTGGGCGAGGATCTTGTCCTTGGTGTACTGCACCATGGTCGACGCCATGTCGGTGTCGCGGATCCTGCTCTCTGCGGCCTGCATGTTCTCCGCCCCGATGTCGATGCCCCGGACCGCGTGCTCGAGCCTGTTCTGGTAGGCTCCGAGATCGGCGCGCTGCTTGGACAGCCGCTTGAGGGCGGCATCGAAGGTCCCGATGGAGCGGTTGGCGTCATCGGGATTGGCGATGGAGATGATGGAATTGTCGCCAAAGTTCCGCACCGCGAGGGCCTTGGAGGTCATCGTCCCGATATAGATCCGGGTGCGCTGATCCATGTTGGATCCGATGTGGAGCCACATCGAACCCGTCGCGGTGTTCTCGCCGGTCTCGCGGGCGAAGCGGCCGGTGAGGAGATTGAGTCCGTTGAACTGGGCGTGGCTCGCTATCCTGTCGATCTCCTCGACAAGCTGGCTGACCTCCACCTGGACCTGCATGCGGTCTTCGGAAGTGTATATCCCGTTGGCCGACTGCACTGCGAGCTCCCGGAGGCGCTGGACAATGTCCTGCGATTCCTGGAGGTAGCCCTCGGTGGTCTGGATGAAGGAGATGCCGTCCTGGGCATTCTTGGATGCCCTCTGGAGGCCACGGATCTGGGACCGCATTTTCTCGGAGACGGCGAGGCCAGAAGCGTCGTCGCCCGCGCGGTTGATCCGCTGGCCCGAGGAGAGTTTCTCAACCTCCTTGCCCACCTCGAGGTTGGTCGCCCCGAGGGTCCTGTTGGCGAACATAGCGCTGAGATTGTGATTGATGATCATACTTTGCTCCTTCCGTCGTATCGGGGACCCGCCTGCCGGGCGGATCTCCGCGGCTTCCTTGCCGGTGCCATGCGCCGGTTGCCTTCGGGCGGACATCGCTCCTGTCCCTTCACGGAGTTTCAGGACCGCCCAGGGTCGGTGGTCCCCTCCCACAGGAGTGGGACTGGATCACTTACCCTTCTCCGAATATCGGTGGACGGCGCGGCGACTTAAGGAAAAGCGCGCATTCCTTCGGGATTTGCCCTAGGACGGGGCCCTAGGCCCCATTCTGTCTCCCTGGCCTTCCCTTCTTGAGACATCGGGGCCCATCGTGATACTCTCATTGCCTCCAAGGGGGCCAGGATGACGGTAGCGAAGATCGCCGAGATTCTCGACGCCAGGGTTGTGACCGGCGAGGGCTGCCTCGACCTCGAGGTGGGCTCGGCCTGCGGCGCCGATCTCATGAGCGATGTCATGGCCTTCGTCAAGGATAGGGTTGTGCTCCTCACGGGCCTCGTGAACACCCAGGCTATAAGGACGGCCGATCTCTTGGACATCAAGGTGGTGGTCTTTGTCCGGGGCAAGAGCCCCAGCGAGGACATGGTCGCCATGGCCAAGGAAAACGGCATGGTCCTGTGCACCACCAAGTACTCCATGTTCCTCGCCTGCGGCCGCCTCTATGAGGCGGGCTTGCGGGCCGGCGGGGTGAGGGAAATCGCCTAAGGGCGGCTATCCGTGAACTACCGCTACACCGTCCCGGGGGATGACTTCTCCCTGGCGGGCAAGGCCTCGACCGAGTTCAAGCGGGTCCTGGGCCAGATCGGGATCGACCCCGGCATAGTCAAGCGCACCTCCGTGGCCATGTACGAGGCGGAGATCAACATGGTCATCCACGCCGGGGGCGGGATAGCCGAGGCCGACATCAATCCCGAGCGCATCCTCATTACGATGACCGACCAGGGACCGGGCATAGCCGACCTGGCCCTGGCCATGACCGAGGGCTATTCCACCGCCCCGGAGTGGATCCGGGAGCTGGGCTTTGGGGCCGGGATGGGCCTGCCCAACATGCGCCGCAACGCCGATGAGCTCCGGGTCGACAGCGTGGTGGGGGAGGGCACGAAGGTGTCCATCACCATCAGGCTGGGGCCGGCCCAGGAGCAAAGACCATGAGCGGGCTCCCCGAGGGCGGCCTGGCCGAAGGCGGCCTGCCCTATTTCCATTCGGTGACCCTCGATCCGGACAAGTGCGTGGGCTGCACCACCTGCATCAAGAAATGCCCCACCGAGGCCATCCGGGTCAGGAAGGGCAAGGCCCGCATCATCGCCGAGCGGTGCATCGACTGCGGGGAATGCATCCGCACCTGCCCCCATGGGGCCAAGAAGGCCCTCTCGGACTCCCTCTCCCGGGCCCTCTCCTTCCGCTACAAGGTGGCTATCCCGGCCCCCAGCCTCTATTCCCAGTTTGACGACGCCATATCCCTCGACCGCATCCTCGGGGGCCTCCTGGGCCTGGGCTTTGACGAGGTCTACGAGGTGGCCGAGGCGGCCGACCTTGTGACCGCCGCCACAAAGCGCCTCATCGCTGAGAGCGAGGGGCCTCGGCCCATCATCTCCACGGCCTGCCCCGCCCTGGTCAAGATCGTCCAGGTCCGCTTCCCGAGCCTCATCCCCCACCTTGCGCCCCTCCTTCCCCCCATGGAGGTCGCCGCCCGGATAGTCAAGGAAGTCCTCCATCCCGGTGAGGAGATCGGGGTCTTCTTTGTCAGCCCCTGCGCGGGCAAGGTCACGGCCGTGCGCTCCCCCCTGGGCTACCAGAAATCCGCCGTGGACGGGGTCATAGGCATAAAGGACATCTACCTCCCCCTGCGGGCCGCCGTGGCCAAGGCGCCGGAGTCCCGCCTCTCCCGGGCGACCCGGGCCGGGATCCGCTGGGCCGAGCCCGAGGGCGAGACCAGGGCCCTGGGCCTTGGCAAGACCGTGGCCGTGGATGGCATAGCCAACGTGATCGGGGTCCTCGAGGCTCTTGAAAACGGCAAGCTCAAGGATGTGGACTACCTGGAGGCCCTGGCCTGCCCGGCAGGCTGCATGGGGGGGCCCCTGACGGTGGAAAACCCCTATATCGCCCGGGGCAAGCTCTCCCAGAGGGTCGCCGGCCTCCAGGACCCGACGGACGCCACGAGGCCCTACCCGGGCAGCCTGGACTGGGATGCCCCAATAAAGCCAAGGCCCTCCCGCCTCCTCGACGGGGACATGCTCAAGGCCATGATCATGCTCGAGGAGATGGAGCACCGGACGAGCCTCCTCCCCGGCCTCGACTGCGGGGCCTGCGGCTCCCCGACCTGCCAATCCCTGGCCGAGGATGTGGTCCGAGGCACCGCGGTGGAGACCGATTGCATCTTTAAGCTCCGGGAGACTGTGCGGGTCCTGGCCGGCCAGCTCCTCGCCCTGGAGGAGCTAAAACCACCGGGACTCGATAAGGACTGACAGTCCCGGTGGTTCAGCCACCAGGACTGGATAAGGACTGGAAAAAAAGGATTCCGAAAAAAAGGCAACCACGGAGACACGGAGACACGGAGCTAGGCAAAGAGACAGGAAAGCGGTCATTGCCGCCCCTTGGATTGTGCTTCTTGCGAGGGAGCTGGCTCTTCCAATATGGAGAGTCATTTTAAGTCCTAACTGTATATATTAAAAAACTTAGATTTGAACATCCGAAAACTAGGTGGCACTTATTGACGAAAAAGGCGGCCCGTGGGCCGCCTTTGCTGTCTTTGGTGCCGAGGAAAGGGAGCTAGGCTTGCTTGTGGACGAGGCCGATCGTGGTGGGGGCCTTGGCTTTAGCCTCGGGATCCTTCCAGCCTGCGTCCCGGGAAAAGCTGTAGAGGAGGCGGTAGCCGGACTTAAAGCGCCGGGCAAGGAGGCTGCGGATCATCTTGTCCTTGGCTTCGAGGTTGTCAAAGGTATAGAACTTTTCCCTGCCCCGGCCACCGCCCCGGCTCCAGGCCACTGTGAGGGTATAGGGTTGGGTAAGGCTGGCCTGGCGGTCATGGATGGTGTAATAGAGCATCGTTCCATCCGTGCCGGTATTGTACAGGGTTACGATCATACATGATTCCTATCGGCTGGCCCGGGGCCGTTCTTTAAAAAACGACGGGGCCCGTCCCCATATATACACTGGAGGACGGGCCCCGTATCAATGACTATCCTGCATAATTCCCCGGCGCTTAGCCCATGGGGAGGCAGGAATGCTTGTGGTTAAAGCATCTCGAGCCTTAAGTGGCTCGACCCATCCCTGAATGTCCCGAAAGGAAAGGGACTCTCTGTAGGGGCGGCTCCGTATGCTGCAGGTAACGGGGCCGTCTAGGTAACCTCAGGCGGAGTATCCATTCGACCTCCTCGTATTCGGAAGAGTCATGAAGGCGGACCCACGGGTGGGTTGCCGCGATTGCCTAAAGTCCTCCTCGATATCTTAAGTATACTCCTTCGGTGGACAGAATCAAGGCAGACAAAATTTATGTTTTGCGTCACGCCCAAGAAATTTCTTTTGTTATGGCACGATCGATGCTATAATTAATGGTCCATCCCAGTAGTAACCCGGTTCTCCCGACTGTTTTAAGTTTGACAAATGACCCCCGGGAAACTATATTGATACCTTATCCTTTAGCATTTACTTGAAAATCTTAGAAAGGGGTGCATTTGATCGCGGCACCTCCGTCTCTTTCTGCGATCTCTGAAGAGGGGTTTTTCGTTGAACAAACGCGACTTTCCGCGGGTGCATTTCTATGATCAAGACTTTGTCGAAATCTATGATCGCACCTGGGCGTGGATAGCTGACTATTGGGCCTCGGGAGAAGCCGGGAGCGGTCTGGAAAAGACCAAGTTCTTCCAGTATCCCGGCTCAGGCACCCTCGACTCGGTCGAGCAGGTCTTCTCATCCTTTTTTCTCGTCTATTCCAACCGCATCTATGCGGCCTCCAACGGCCTCGATGCCCTCTATGGCCTCCAGGACGAAAGCGGGGCAATCCGCTGGAAATACGACATAGCCACGGGCAAGCCCATAGTCACCCCGGAGAATCCCGAGGGCATAGGCCTTCCCCTCTTTGCCTGGGCCGAGCACAACCTCTACCACAAGACGGCCAACAAGAAGCGGGTCAAGGATGTCATGCCTGCCCTGATGAAGCAGTGGGCCTGGATGGAGGCCACCTTCAAGTGCGAGAACGGCCTCTACAAGGTTCCGGTCTCCGCCACGGGCCTGGAGAACTCCCCCCGGGGCAAGGCCGTCTACCTCTCAGACTGGAACGCCGCCATGGCGATGAACGCCCTCTACCTTTCGGCCCTGGGAGACATCCTCAACGACAAGGAAGCCTCCTTCCAGTTCAAGCGCTCCTACTTCTCCCTCAAGACCCGGATCAACTCCCTGATGTGGAATTCCGACGATGGCTTCTATTACGACCTGGACGCGAACGAGAAGCAGGTCAAGACCAAGACCATCGGCGGCTACTGGCCCCTCCTCGCGGAGATCCCCAACGAGGACCGCTCGGAGCGCCTCATCGCCCACCTCAAGGATCCGGCGGTCTTTGGCACCGAGCATCCCTTCCCCAGCCTTTCCGCCGACAACCCCGCCTATGACAAGAAGGGCGGCGGCTACCGGGGCTCGGTGATCCCCCCCTTCACCTATATGGTCATCAAGGGCCTGGAGAAGTACAACCAGTACGAGCTGGCCCGGGACTGCGCCATCCGCCACCTCTACTTTGTCCTCGACTCGATGTACCAGAACGGGGACCAGAAGCCCACGGTCTGGGAAGCCTACCAGCCCCAGAACGAGGGCAAGGCCATCTGGGCCGAGCGCCCCGAGTGGCCCCGCTCCCAGTTCCTGGCCTACACGGGCCTGTCCACGGTGGCCCTGATGATCGAGAACATCGTGGGCCTCTACATCTCCCTGCCGCGCAAGACCGTGGACTGGATCATCCCCAACCTGGAGATCATGGGCATTGAGAACATGTCCCTCAAGCGGAATATGGTCACAATACTGTCCAATAAGTCCGGACGGGGCTGGGAGATCCACATGGAGAGCGAGAAGCTCTACTACTTCACGATCAACGTGCTGGGGAAAAAGAAGAAGACCCTGCCGATACCTTCCGGGAAATGCTCGATGCTCATCGACAAAATATAAGCTTCATGCGAAATCTCGGGCCGCCCGCGTTGTCGCTCGGGTCGGCGCGGTGCTCACATACAGCAAGTATGCTCCGCTCCGCGCCTCCCGTCGCTCCTAGCGCTCGGCTCCGATATTTCGCCGATACCTTATGTCAAAGATAATCCCCTGACCAGAAGACTCTTCCCCCACACCCCTTCCTTCTTCAAGGCGCGACCAGGGGCTGGACTTAAATCCAGTTAGGGTCGCGTTTTTTATGGGCCCAGCTCCTGGACCCGGCCGCGGCGGGATGGCCCGCAGGGAACGGAAGGCAATCCTGCGGCGCCTATCCCTTCCTGGAGAACAGCCAATACCGTTTTCTCACGATCCTGATGGTTGACATCCGCGAGGTTCCGGTGAGCTTTATCCTCGTCGTGGCGGCTTTGGGATTGTAGTATTTGTTCCTGTATTCCCTAAAGGTCGACATGTCCTCCTGGACTCGGTTTTCGATCACCACGTCGTCAGGCAGGTAGATCACCACGTTGGTCATGTCCAGCTTGACGGCGATTTCCTGGAGCCCTTCCAGGGGGCGCTCGTCCCGATAGTCGATCTTCACCGTCGACATGGAGGCCTCCAGGCTCAGCCTCCGCGTCCGCAGGATCGAGCCCTCAAGCCTTTTGGTGGCCATGTTGAATCTCACGGCCTCGGCCTCAGACTCGGGCGCCATGGCCGAGGCCTTTGGGGCGGGAAGGTCCGCGACCATGGCCTCCAGCTCCGCAAGGGCCTGGGCATTCTCCGCCGTGGCTACCCTCGACTCAAACTCATCCAGGACCAGGTAGCCCGAGGAGAAGGCGTCCTTCAGCCGCTCAATCGCCGCGCCCCGGGCTTCCACGAGCCTGGGACTGCCTTGGATTAGCCTAGGTTCATCGCTCATGGGGCCTTGTCCTCCTCTTTCCCTTCCGGGAGTTCCAGTCTGGACCTGGTCCCGATGACCGCCTCCACCAGGCGATTGACTTGGCCCTGGAGGTCCTCGAGCTGGGCCGCATGCTGTTTTTTCATTTCCTCTATCTGGGTCTTGTTCTCGTAATCCTCTGAGAGCTTCATTGAGACCTTCATGATGCGGATGGCCAGAAAGCTGCCCAGACTTAAAAGCCCGGCGAGGCTGAGGCTCGCGGTGATAATGATCCCGATGATATCCATGGCTTGCTCCAAGTCCTTAGGCTAGAGGCCAGGCCCCGGCGCCAGGGGGTCCTAAAAATGTTCATGAGAGCTAGTCCTTCGAGGCGACTACCACGAGATTGCCCATCAGGGCCAGGCCGTTTATCTCCACGTAGGGCTCGCCCCGGACAATCCGGCGGCCCACCTCGCGGTCGATGTGGGAGTTGCCCATGATCGGCAGGGCGCTCATCTTGACCGGGAGGCCCGGGGGCACGATGACCTTGACGTCTCCCATCACGCAAAAGGTGTCGATCTTGAGGCGTCCGGGAGGAAGGGCCGTGGTGGTGAGGTCGATCTTCGTGGTGCCCATCAGGGTAAAGACCCCGATCTTGTCGCCCGAGAGGAAGTCCCCCTGGAGGACCCGGGTGCCCATGATGCAGGCCACGGACTCCTCGCCCCGGAGGCGGGGATCGATGGCGTTGGCCAGGGCAGGGCTCGCCTCCCGGCCTTTGCGTCCGGCCGGTTCGGGGCTCTTGGGGCGAGGGGGCAGGACGGGGAGATTGGCCACGGCGGCCTCGATCTCCTGGGGCAGTCGGGCGCCTTGGATGGCGCTGACCTTGGTCTCGTAGGCTTCCATCGAGATCGCGTCCCGGGAAAAAGCCTCGGTCAGGCGGTCGAGGGCGAGTTGTCTCCGCGCCTCGAGCGCCACGGGGGAGAGGGGAGGGTCCCCATACGGGCGACGTCCTCCTGACTCTTCTGGATATGAAGACATGGGTCTCCTCCTGTGAAGTGCTCAACAAGGCAAGATACTACCGCCCAAGGCCTATCGGCCAGTGAAAGCTCAGCCTATCACCTGGCCGAGGACCCGGAGCCAGTTGCCCCCCATGAGCTTGGCCACGGTCTTCGGGGATTGGCCGTCCTCGAGGAGGCGGGTGGTGATCCAGGGCAGGTCGGCGCAGGAGTCGAAGGCTATCCCGAAGGCCGGGGTAAAGCCGTCAAAGTCCGAGCCCAGGCCCAGGTGGTCGGGCCCCACGACCCCAAGAAGATGGTAGAGGTGGTCCATAAAGCGCTCCCGGCTGACCTGGGCCGGGACCTGGTCGATAAAGAGGCCGGCGAAAGTCAGGCCGATGAGGCCCCCAGCGGCGGCTATCCGCTCGGCCATGGGGTCGGTCAGGTTCCGGGGGGCCGGACAGATAGCCCGGGCATTCGAGTGGGAGGCGACCAGGGGGCGCTCGGCCAGGTCGAGGACTTCCTCGAAGGCCTGGTCCGAAAGGTGGGAGACATCGACCACGATCCCCAGCCTCTCCATCTCCTTGACGACCTTCCTGCCAAAGGGCGTGAGGCCCCCAGGGGCCTGGGCTTCTGGGGGAGTGGCCACGCCCATGGCTATCGCGTTGGGCCTGGACCAGGTGAGGCCCATGAGGCGGAGTCCCCGGGCATGGAAGGCCCGCAGCCTGTCGAGGCCGCCTGCCTCGCCCCCGATGGCCTCACCACCCTCGATGGACAGGATGCCCGCCACCTGTCCCGCGGCCTTGGCCGCCAGGATGTCGGCCACCTTTAGGGCCGGGACAAAGCCCCGCTTTTGCTCCCAGAGTCCCTCAATAGCCTCCAGTATGCGCCAGGTGTGGGGACCGGCCTCGGGGACAAGCTCGCTGTCCGTATAGAGGGCCATGATCTGGCAGGAGACCCCGCCCTCGAGGAGGCGGGGAAAGTCGATGTGGCCACGGCCTCGCTGGAAGAAGTCCCGAGGGGTCTTGGACTTGTCCCCGAAGGGCATCCCCAGGAGGTCGAGGACGGTGTCACAGTGGCCATCCACGACGGTCAGGGTCTTGTGGAATTCCAGGCTGTCCATGTCAGACCTCCTTCCGGTCGAGGCTCAAGGGAAGGCCAGGCTTTCCATCGCCGCGTCAAAGATCCCGATGTAGGCCTCCAGGTAGGAGGGATGGACCGAGGAAGTGAGGACGTAGAAGCGCTGGGCCTTGTTGAAGACATAGAAGACCTGGGCTATATCCATGCCGTTCTGGTTGTCCGTGCAGACCACCTTGTAGCCTTCGAGGCCCTGGTCGGTGACAAAGGGTCCTTCCCCGAGGATAGTAAAGTCCTTGAGGTATTGGACGAGGCTTTGGCCGAGGAGGCCTAGGTACTCCTCAAGGGAGCCCTCAAAGGACTCATCCACCACATTTATGTTGGTGGCAAAGCCGCCTTCCACGGGGCCCATGGCCACATGGTACTTGAGGCCGGGGAATTCCCTCAGGGTCCAGCCCTCGGGGACGGTGAAGGAGAGGTCCGCCTCGGTGAACCGGGTCTGGCCCAGGGCTGGCCCGAGGAGGAGGGTGGAGAGGAAAAGGGCGAACAGGATTCTCTTGCTCATCTTTGTGGGTTTCCTTTAAAGAAAGCTATGATCAGGGGCATGGCGTTCTGGGGAAGCTCATGCCCGCCTTCATGGACATAGAAGGAGACCGGGGCGTTCCGGGATGAGGGGTAGTCCGTCACATGACTATCACTGCCCTTTACCCCGTCGCCGCAGGTGTTCAAATTTCTAATAAATAGGACCATTTTATCCTGCCAGGAGAATTTGACCAGGGGGTCCTTCTTGCCGGCCAGGGCAAAGACGGGCTTGGGCTCGAGCCTCCGCCGGTCCTGGGCCGAGGCCAGGATGGCGGCGACGGGGGCGATGGCGGCGAGCCTTTCCCCTCGGGCGGCCCAGAGGACATAGGCGAAGGCGCCTCCATTGGAATGTCCAAGGGCATAGACGCGCTTGGGGTCTATGGGGTAGGCCTTCTCCAGGCGCCCCAGGACCTCGTCAAAGAAGTGGAGGTCCCGGTCGGCCATGTCGCCCATCCTGGACTGCCAGCCCGGGGAGAGGCCCTCGGGATCCGTCAGGGCCCCCGGGGTGGGAAGGCCCTGGGGGTAGACCACGATGGCCTCGGGCCAGAAGGCTTCGCAGTTGAATTTGCCGGCCCCCAGGGCCATAGTCCCGCCATGGCCGTGGAAGGCAAAGACCAGGGGGTAGCTGGCCCTGGGCGGTCCGGGTGGCAGGTAGACCAAGGCTTCCCGCTCAAGGCCATCCACCGTCACCACGAGGCGCTCGAGGGCCAGGGCGGGCAGTGCCAGGAGGGCGAGGAGGACGGCCAGGATCGCCCATCGCGCGCATTTTATCGCCATCTTTCAGTTTTCCAGGCACTTCAGGGCGATCGCGGCCTGCAGGGCGACCCCTAGGGGCAGGCAGGCCTCGTCGAGGAGGAAGTCCGGGCTATGGAGGGCCGCCCGCTTTTCCTTGGGCCCCGAGCCGCAGCCGAGGTGGTAGAAGGCTCCCGGCCTGTCCTGGATAAAGAAGGAAAAGTCCTCGACCCCCAGGCTCGGCTTGTCCTTCCAGCGCAGGGCCCCCGGCCCCAGGATGGCCTCCGAGACCTGGGCCACAAGGTCGACCTCGGCATCGCAGTTGACGAGGCTGGCATAGCCGGGCTTGACCTCGAGGCTGCCCCGGCCCCCAAAGGAGGCCGGGATGCCCTCCACGAGGGCCCGGGCGCGGTCTATCAGCCTGTCCCTCAAGGCATCGTCGGTGGAGCGGAGGGTCGCCTTCATGCTCACCTCGTCGGCGATGATGTTGGGCCTTGCCCCGCCCTTGATGCTGCCTATGGTGAGGACCGCCGAGTCGAGGGGGGAGACGTATCGCGCGACCAGCTCGTTCAGGGCGAGGACGAGGTGGGCGGCTATGAGGATGGCGTCGATGCCTTTCTCAGGATAGGCCCCATGGGCCCCGACTCCAGCGACGTCTATCCTTAGCTCGGTGCTCGAGCCGTTGAGGGCTCCTTTTTTCGTCTCGATCTCGCCCACGTCAAGGTAGGGCTGGACATGGAGGCCAAAGACTTTCTCGGCCCGGGGCTCCTCGAGGAGGCCGGCCTTGACCATCAGCTCGGCCCCGCCCTCGTCCTCCTCGTCGGGCTGGAAGAGGAGCTTTACCGTCCCGGAGAAATCCGCCCTATGCCGCGAGAGCAGGGTCGCCACCCCGAGGAGGATGGCGGTGTGGGCGTCGTGGCCGCAGGCGTGCATGAGGCCGGGCTTGAGGGACTGGAAGGGGAGGCCGGCGGGCTCATGCACGGGGAGGGCGTCGATGTCCGCCCGGAGGGCCACGCAGCCGCCCCTGCCCGGACCCGTCCCGGCCACTTGGCCCAGGACGGCCGTGTCGAGGCGCCGGGTCGGGATCCCCAGGCCTTGGAGGGTGGCCTCGATATAGTCGGCGGTCTCGAATTCCGAGCGGCCCAGCTCGGGCCGGGCATGGAGGTGGCGCCGCGTCTCAATGAGGAGGGACTCGATCGATTGGGCCTCGGCGAGGATAAGGCTGGACTCCATGGGCTTCTTCCTTTTTTCGAGAAGGCTGCTGACCCCAGGCTATAGATTCTAGCGCGCCAGCCCGGCCAAGGCCCAGGCCTAGAGACGTTTCCAGCAGGGACGGTAGGTCTTCCAGATCCTGAAGCCCAGGGGGGCGTAGAAACCGACCTGGTCGGTCCAGTCTATGACAACCTGGCGGGCGCCATGGGCCCCAAGCTCCTGGAGGCCCCGGCGGAGAAGGGCTAGGCCCAGGCCCCGGCCGCGTTGGTCGGCATCGATGCCTATGGGCCCGAGGGCCCCGGTCCTCCCCTCAAGGAGGCTCCGCCAATAGAGGCCGGGCTGGAGCCAGGGATCGACGCCCCGGCAGAGCCTGCAAAAGCCCAGGACCCTGCCCGAGGCTACCTCGAGGAGGAGGATGAGGTCCCTTGGATCCCGCCCGGAGTCGAGGAAATCGAGGTATTCCGCGGTCCAGCGGCCGGGGAAATTCTTCCGGAAAAAGGCCTCTCCCGCCTCGCGGTGGCCAGCCTCGGCGCGGGCCCAGGCCAGGCCGGCGGGCGCCTCGTCCAGGCCCGGGAGGGCCGGGCCAAGGAGGTCGTGCTCCAGGGCCTCGGCCTGGTAGCCCCGGGAAGCCAGGAAGGCCCCTAGACCCTCGTCCCGGCCGTCCTGGTCGAGGGGGACGCCGGGGAAAAAATGCCTGCGGTCGGCCCCGGCGAGGATGCCTAGGCAGGCCCTTGCCCTGAGCCAGGCCTCGCTGGCCTCGAGGAGGGCGGCGCCGTGGCCCCTATTCCGGGCCCGTGCGTCCACGAGGAAGAGCGAGAGGTTGCCCGTGCCCGGGGCCAGGCCCTCCCCGGGAACCCCGCCCTTGACCAGGGCAAAGCCGAGGATGCCCTCGGTCCTGCCCTCGCCATAGGCCGCGAGGCAGGTCTTGGCCTCCCCGTCCGGGCCAAGGCCCTGGGAAAACAGATCCTCGCCCAGGGGGAAGCTGGAGCCCAGGTTGGCGTTCCAGAGGGCGAGGAGCTCGGCCCGGGAGGCCCAGGGGTCGATCGCGCGGATCACGGCCTGGACTTGAGGAGGGGCTCGAGCTGGGAGAGGACGGCCCCGCCCAGCATCAGGGCCCCGCCCACCGCGAGGCGGAGCCCCAGGGGCTCGCCCAGGAGGAGTATGCCGCCTATCGCGCCAAAGAGGCCCTCCAGGGCCATGATGATCGAGGCGTGGGAGGGCCGGGCATGGCGCTGGCCGATTATCTGCAGGGTAAAGGCCACCCCGCAGGAGAGGATGCCCCCGTAGGCCAGGGGGAGGGCCGCGGCCCGGAGGCCCTGGGCCAGGCCCCCTGCGGTCGGCGGGTCGAGGAGGAGGGCCCCCAGGGCGCTGTAGACCGAGCAGACCACAAACTGCCCCGCCGAGAGGGCCAGGGCATCGGTCTTGCCCGCAAAGCGGTCGATCACGATGATGTGGAAGGCCCAGAAGAGGGCCCCGAGGAGGACGAGGAGGTCCCCCGGGGAGACCCGGAGGCTGCCCCCCACGGAGATGAGGTAGAGTCCCCCCACGGAGAGGATGGCCGCGATCCAGCCCCAGGGCCCGACCCGGCGGCCCGCGAAGAGGCCCAGGAGGGGGACGAGGACGACATAGAGGCTGGTGATAAAGGCCGCGTTGCCCGCCGTGGTGGTCACAAGGCCGGCCTGCTGGAGGCTGGCCCCGGCGAACATCACGGTCCCCGTGACGAGGGGATAGCCCACGAGGCGCCTGAGCCGGGAGGGGCCCTGGCCCGGGGCCGTCCTGGGGAAGGCCCCTTTTCGGGCCCGCAGGAGGACAAAGGGGAGGAGGGACAGGGCCCCCAGGGCGTAGCGGGCGGCGTTGAAGGTAAAAGGCCCTACGGAGGCCATGCCGGCCCGCTGGGCCACAAAGGCGAAGCCCCAGATGGCGGCGGTGAGGAGGAGGATGAGGTCGGCGCGCAGGGCGCCCTTCTGGGTGGACATGGAGCTGACTATACGCGGCACCGGGGAGGGGGGGCAAGCCTGGCCCTCCGCCCTTGTCCCCTGGCCCGGGGCCGACTATGCTCTAGGGTATGGCCACCATCATTCAGGGCAGCCCCCGGATCCCCGGCGTCGAGTCCCTCCGCAGGCTTTCCACCATAGTGCCCTTCCGCTACCTCCGCTCCCAGGAGCTCGATGCCTTGGCCGCCGACTCGGAGCTCCGGGAGTATGACCAGGGGGACGTCCTGATCGTCCAGGGCGACGAGGCAGGGACCGAGGTCTTTGTCCTCCTCCAAGGCTCGGTCGAGTCTGTCGATGTGGCCAGAAAGCCCCCCTTTCGCCTGAACGTAGTCGAGTCCGGGTCCTACTTGGGGGAGAGGTCCTGCCTCCTGGGGGAGCCGAGGCGCTTTGAGGTCCGGGCCCTGGAGCATTCCATATGCCTGGCCATACCCGGGGACCGCTTCCTGCGGCTCCTCTCCGAGTCCCGGCCCTTTGCCCAGGCCTTTGGCACCAAGCTCAGGGAGGGCCTTGGCCTCTTCGACGCCTTTGACCGCTTTTCCCAGGAGGTGGCCACGGGGATCGACTCGGGCCATATCGAGATCCGCCGCCTCGCCGAGTTCTACAAGGCCCTGAAGCCCGCCCTCCATGCCGGGGCCAACGAGGATTCGGCCATCGACTGGGAGGCCCTCTCCTACGCCGCGCGACGCCTCCCGGACAATGTGTGCAGGACCTTTGTCTTCCTTCTCACGGACAACCTGCCCACGGTCTACGCCAGCCCCGAGCTTCTCTTCCCCGCCGTGGCCGCCGAGGCCAGGCATCGCTTCATCTACGAGATGATGCCCGGCAAGGACATGGTCCTGGTGCGGAACGGGCTTTCCGACCTGGTGGACTTCCTGACCTGCCTCTGCCTCTTCTCCGTCGAGGCGAGGAAGATCCGCTATCGCCTCAACCACCCAAGCCTCCTGCGGGCCCTCTCCCGCTTCGAGGAGGAGGCCGAGTGGGTAGAGCCCATGGCCGAGGGCGAGGATGCCGAGGGGGGCAAGGCCGCGGCCACCCAGGCGACCATGGCCACGGACATAGCCTTTGAGGGCGACTATGTGCCCCAGCCCCGGCCCGCCATCGACCCCGCCGAGCGGGAAAGGTCCACGGCCCTGCTGGAGCGCCTGCCCTTTACCGCCGAGGAAAGGGAGGAGCTTGAGAGGATCTGGCCGGGCCAGGCCGCCGAGGTGGTGAGGCAGATCGTCTTCCATCGCCAGGCCTATTCCGTGGATGTCCGCAAGCAGGTGAACAACTTCAACAGCCGCCTCTCCGAGCTCTGGGCCAGCGAGGTCGGGGCCGCGGCGGGGGCCCTGATGGGCACGAGGCCGAGCGACTTCCCCGACGACTGGGAAGTCCACATCGTCTCCTCCAACACCCACTCGGTGTCCAATTGCCTCAACCCCTGGTTTGCCGCCCATGCCCAGGACGTCCTTGGCTGGGCCCAGGCCGAGGGCATCCGGACCCCCGGCTGGAAGGAGGACCTCGACGAGGTCTATCACCTGGCTAGGGCCTACTTCACGGCCTTCCCGGGCAAGCGCAAGGAGGCCCACGACGCCGAGCGCCACGCGGGCATCCTCCGCCTGCCCGAGACCGTGACCACGGGCATCCAGGTCCAGCTCGTGGACGCCGACGCCGCCTGCAGGGTAGTCGCCGATCCAGGGATCAGGCGGAGCCGCTGCAGGGGCCGGAGCCTCATCGTCAACATCGACTATGCCTTCGGGGAGCAGGCCGAGGAGATCACCCGCTCCCTCCTCCTCCTCTTTGGCCGCAACGTGAGGTCCATAGACATCCTGGGCAAGGCCGGGGCCCTCCTGGGCAAGCGGGGCGACCTCATGCTGCCCTCGGCCTTTGTGGAGCAGACCAGCGACACCTTCATGCCCGTCGTCCCCGTGGCCGAGGAGACCGTGGCCAGGCTCAGGGCGGCCCTGCCGGGCCGGGAAGTCCACACCGGGGCCCTCCTCACCGTGGGCGGCACCCTCCTCCAGAACCGGGCCATGCTCCAGTTCTACCGCCGGATCTGGGGCTGCGTGGGCCTGGAGATGGAGGGTGCCTGGTACATCAGGGCCGTCCATGAGGCCGAGCAGCTCGGGGTGCTGAGGGCCGGGACGGGCTTGCGCTTCCTCTATTATGTGAGCGACCTTCCCCTCCAGACGGGCCAGCGCCTCTCGGAGCGCCTCTCTCCCCTCGAGGGCGTGCCCCCCCTCTATGCGGCCACCCGGGAAGCGCTGTCGGATATCCTGGGCTAGGCATGGGCATCCTTGACCGGGTGGGCTCGGCGGCCCTGGGCAGGATCCGGGGCCTGGGCTATGCCCTGGGCCTCTTCTTTTCCATCCTGAGGGAGTCCATCCTCGTTTTCCGGCGCCGCCAGGTGGGCTGGAAGGTCCTCCAGCTCCAGGTCCTATTCACCGGCTTTGAGGCCCTCAGGATCACCGCCATCCTGGCCATGGCCCTGGGGGTGGCGATCAACCTCATAGGCGCCTCCCTCCTCTCGAGCTTTGGCCAGGGCAAGCTCGCCTACACTTTTCTCATAATTGTCATTACCCGGGAGCTCGGGCCCCTCCTCACGGCCTTTGTGGTCATAGCCCGCTCGGGCACGGCCATAGCCACCGAGCTGGGCGGGATGGTGGTGGGCCACGAGATCGAGGCCTACCTCTCCGTGGGCATCAACCCCATCTCCTACCTCGCCGCCCCCCGCTTCCTGGGGGTCGTGATCTCCATGCTTGTCCTCTCGGTCTACTTCAACGTCTTTGGCCTCCTTGGGTCCTTTGGAGTGATGCAGTTCCTCCATCCCCTGGGGGTGGACGAGTATTTCCGCAACCTCTTTTCCATCCTCACCGTGGGGGACCTTCTCTCGGGACTCGTCAAGAGCCTTGTCTTTGGGGTGATCATCTCGACCGTGGCCATATATCAGGGCTTCGCGGTCGAGAGGGCCAGCACCGAGGTGCCCGTGGCGGGCATCAAGGCAGTGGGATCCTCCTTTGTCCTCTGCATCGTCGCCGACGCCGTGATCACGGCCGTCCAATACCTCTCATGAGCGCGGAAACCCTGATCGAGCTCGAGGCCGTGTCGACCCGCCTCTCGGGTTGGCAGGTCCTCCACGGGGTATCCCTCTGCATAGCCCCCGGGGAGGCCACGGTCTTCATGGGCGAGGCGGGCTCGGGCAAGTCCAACCTCCTCAAGGTCGCCGCGGGCCTCGTGGTCCCCGAGGAGGGCCGGGTCCTCTGGAGGGGCAAGGACATCTGGAGCCTCTCCAGGTCGGAGGTGAAGGAGTTCCGGGGCCACTCGGCCTTTGTCTTCCAGGACGCGGCCCTCTGGGCCAACCAGAGCATCTACGAAAACCTGGCCCTGCCCCTGCGGGTCCACAGGCCGGGCCTGGGCCGGGCCGAGCTGGAGCGGGCCATGGCCAAGGCGATCGAGACCTCGGGCTATGTGGGCGAGCTGGAGGCGAGGCCCGCCGAGCTCTCCACGGGGGAGAGGTGCCTGGCTGGCCTCGCCCGGGCCCTCGTCCTCGAGCCCGAGCTCCTCTTCCTGGACGAGCCCACCTCGGCCCTGGGCGAGCAGGACGCCGAGGGCCTTGTGGCCCTCCTCGCGGACCTGAGGAAGGCGGGCAAGACCATTGTAGCGGTATCAGCCAACTCGTCCTTTGTGACGAGGCTGGCGGACAGGATAGGGGTCCTCAGGGAGGGCAGCCTTGTGGCCTTTGGGCCCTATCATGAGGTCCAGGCCCTGAGGGGCTCGGGCTTTGCCCCGGAGCTGGGCCGCCTGGGCGAGCGCCTGGCCGGCAGGGACGCGGAAAGAGAGGTAGGAGAGCCATGAAATTCCATATACGCCACGCGGAGAAGGTCTCTGGCCTCTTTGTGGTCATCGCGGCCCTGGCCCTCTGCGGGGTGGTCTTTTTCCTGGGGGCCAACCAGCGCTGGTTTGGCCGGGACTACGACTACAGCGCGAGCTTTGACTCGGCCTCGGGCCTGTCCGTGGGCATGGCGATCAACCTCAAGGGCTTTAAGCTGGGCAAGATCACGAGGCTCAGGCTCACGGAGGCCAACAAGGTGGAGGCCAATCTCGTGATCTTTGACACCTATATCGACAAGGTGAGGCCGGGCTCTGTCCTCGAGCTTGTCACCTCGCCCATCGGCCTGGGGACCACCCTCCTCCTCCATCCGGGCCTGGGCTCTGGTGTCCTCGCCGAGGGCACAGCCCTGCCCACCCTGGACTCCGAGGAGGGGCAGCGCCTCCTCGAGGCAGGCCTGGTCGACATACCGCCCCGGGACGACACGGTGACAAGCATCCTCTCCAGCGTGGGTCCCTTGCTGGAGAACTTCAACAAGGCCGTCGTCAGCCTCAACAAGACCCTCTTGGAGGCCAACCTGGCCCTCTCGGGCAAGAGCGAGGGCCCCCTGGGCCAGACCCTGGGCAATGCGGCCTCGGCCACGGCCCGGCTCGGGCCGGTGATGGACAAGGCCGCGGCGATCGAGGACTCGGTCTTGGGCATCACCTCCAACCTCGCGGCCCTCACGGACGCGATGCGCGATCCCACAGGCCTCGTGCCCCGCCTCCTCGACCCAAAGGGCTCGGTAAAGACCCTCCTGGACGACCAGAACGCCCTCTACGACTCCATCATGGGCAGCGTGAAGGGCGCCCAGGCCTCGATCAAGAATGTCCAGGCCATGACGGCCTCATTGAACGCCCAGATGCCCTCGGTGGCCGCGGCCATCCAGGAGGCCCAGGCCACGATCAAGAAGGCCCAGGATGTCCTCGAGTCCCTGAGGAACAATCCCCTCCTCAAGGGCGGGGTGCCCAAGGCGGCCGAGCAGACCCAGCTCTACCAGAGCCTGAGGGAGGGCGATTTCTGATGCGAAGCATAGCTTTTCTGGGGGCCCTCGCGGCCCTGGCCCTCCTCGCCGCCTGCTCCACGGCCCCCAAGGGCTATGATGTCTTTGAGGCCCGCAACGCCGCCGCCGGGGACATGAAGATCGGGGACGGCCTCATGGACCGGGGCGACTGGGGCGGGGCCGTCGAGGCCTATACCCGGGCCCTGCGGGCCGACTCCGGCATCGACTACCTCGAGGGCATAGCCCGGAGCCACGCCTCCCTAGGCAAGGCCTACTTGGCCGCAGGGGAGGTGGACGCGGCGGAGAAGGAATTTCTGGACGCCCTGGACTACGGCCGCCTGGCCGCCTCGGGGCCTGCCCTCTCCCTGGCCTCAGGCGGGCTAGGGGAAGTGGCCTGGGCGAGGGGCGACAAGGAGGGGGCCGCGGCCCGCTTTGCGGAGGCCCTGGACCAGGCGGGCAAGGACGAGGGAGCCCTGGCCCTGGCCCTCCACCAAGGCGCCCGGGCAAAAGCGGGCTCGGGGCTTGGGGCCGAGGCCAAGGCCGATCTTCTTAAAGCCGCGGGCCTCAACGAGAAGGCCGGGCGCCTCGTCCAGGCGGCCTCGAACCGCTACCTCCTAGCTTCCATCCTCGTGGCCGAGGGCGAGCTGGAAGGGGCTCTTTCCCAAGCCCTCCTGGCCCTGGCCGCGGACAAGAGGGTGGAAAACGGACCGGGCATAGCCCAGGACCTGGGAGCCCTTGGGGCCATCAGTCTCCGCCTGGGCCGCAAGGCCGAGGCCTGGGACTACTGGCGGCGCTCCTTTGACTCGAGTCTTGCGGCTAACCTGCCCCGCCAGGTGGCCAAGGCCCTCGCGGCCCTGCGCGCCCTGGGCAAGGATGTGGGCAAGGAGGCCGAGGCAAGGCATTACGGCGAGCTCCTGGCCCGCCTCGAGGCCCTGGAGGGAGGGGCCTTGCCCTAAGCCGGCCCGATAGTCGTGCCCACAAAGGCCTGGCCCGCCAGGATGGCCTTCAGGTTGTCCAGGTCGCGGCCGGCGGCGCAGGTCACCTTGAGGCCCAGGGCCGCGGCCTTCTTGGTTGCGACTGGATCGAAGGGGAGGTTCTTTCCCGGGGTCCATTCCTCGCCCACGATTGCCCGGAAATCCGCCCAGGAGATGGAGTCGATGGGCTTGGCGGCGGGATCGAGCCTGGGGTCGGCGGTGTAGACCTTGGCGATGTTGGAGAGGTTGAGGACTTCCTTGGCGTCAAAGCGCTCGGCCAGGAGGACGGCGTCGTAGTCCGTGGACCAGCCAGGCTTCCAGCCCGCGGCGACCATCACCCGGCCCAGGAAAAGCTCCACCGCCGTGGGATCGGTGACGACCTCCTGGGGGCACAGATGGCCCAGACAGGCCTTGATGAGCTGGGCATTGAGCCTTGTGGCCATGATGCCAATCCAGTCCGCGTCGGGGTCGAGGGCCTCGGCGCCGAGGACCTCCCGGTAGGCCTTTTGCCAGGCCCTGGCCGGCCCGCCCCCGCCCACAACAAAAATGAGGCGGCGCTCGGGGCCCGCCTCGAGGTAGTCGATGACGAGGTCCCGGAAGGCCTTGATAAAGGCGGCATCGGGACCCTCGGGCGCGACAATGGAACCACCGAGAGAGATGACTTTGGTCATGGCAGGCCTCCGCCCCCGATCATAGCGAGGGGCGGCCTGCGGGTAAATAGCGAGTGGGCCTCCGCTAGAAGTCCGAGCCGGCGAAGAAGGAGCCTTGCAGGAGCTCGGACCCGCCGTCATCCCTCTGGGCGTAGAGCTTGAGGGCATAGTGGAAGAGGCCAATCCTGCGGGACAGGATGGTCTTTTCCCGCTCGAAGCGCTTGAAGAAATCGCCCACCGTGTAGCCCTTGCGGAGCTCGTAGGCCTCGGCGGGACTGCCCTTGAGGAGCTCCTCGAGCTCGGCCACCCGGACATAGACCCTCTCAAAGAGGAAGATGTCCTTGCGCAGGGCCTTGAGGCTGGTGAAGATCTCCTTTTTTTCCCGCATGACCGCGGGGTCGAGGACGCGGGGCTTGCGGCCTGCCCGGTCCTCGTCCATCCACTTGCGGAGGACGGGGCTCCCGGCAAGGGGCTCGGCGGCCCTCTGGAAGGAGTCCGAGAGCCTGGCGTAGCGGGCCTCATAGGCGGCTATGGCCTTGAGGGGATTGACCTTGAGGGCGGAAAGCTCGCCCTCCATCCAGCGGGCCCGGAATTCCGCGATGGCGGCGGGGTCGGCGTCGAGATAGGTGGCCTTGCCGGCACCGCGCTTTTCCACGGCCTTGCCGGCGGCCACGGGGAGGGCCGAGCCCTGGCCGTCGTCCCAGGAGACCTCTCCCTCGGAGCAGGTCACGAGGACGGCGTCATTGAGGGAGACTGCCACCTCG
The DNA here is from genome assembly GCA_029778945.1 of Spirochaetota bacterium. Lineage (GTDB taxonomy): Bacteria > Spirochaetota > Spirochaetia > Treponematales > Rectinemataceae > JANYKC01. The sequence continues at coordinate 24,913 of JAKPBN010000440.1, read as the reverse complement.
AATTCCGTCCCCCTGACCCCGGCGACCGTCGTCGAGGTCTGGACCTGCATGGTGGGGGATCCTGCGAGCTTCTTGACCTTGGCGCCCACCGAGCCCATGAGTAGGTCGAGGCTTGTCCTCGGGCTGCCCCGGAAGAGGCCTAGGTCGAGGTAGAGGGAGGTGGAGGGGTTCAAGGTCACCGAGCCCGACATGCCCGTGCTCTTGTCCAGGGTGATGACAATGCGCCCGTCGGCCCCGGTCTTGAGGAGGTCCCCGTCCCGGACACTGAAGCCCAGGTCGAGGTCCTTGGAGTCTCCTCCTTCCCGGGCATAGCTGACCTTGCCCTCGGTGTACTGGATCTTGCCTACGATCTGGGAATCGAGGCCCCAAAGGACTTGGGAGAGGGCGAACAAGGCAAAGAGGGCAAGGCCGTGTTTCATGGTGGCTCCAGGTTTCGGTTCGTAAGGCCCAGGAGGGCAAAGACGACGGGGATAGGGCGCTTACACCACGAAGATAGCGCTGGGCTTGGGGGAAAACAAAATAAAAGCGTATCGATACCCTCGCTAACCCGCCCCGCCCGGGACTCGACAGCCTCCCGGCCTAGGGCTTAGCATCTGGCCCATGCCCCTGTTCCATCCCTTCCGGAAGGCCCGCAGAAAACGGATCCTGGAAAGCCAGGCTATACCAGATGAGACCTGGGCCTGGGCCCTCTCGGAGCACCGCATCTTCCACCGCCTCGGTCCCGGGGACAGGGCCAGGCTCCGGGAGTTGGCGACTGTCTTCCTGGGGGAAAAGCGCTTTGACCCCCTGGGCGGCCCCGAGCTCCCGGAGGACCTCAAGGTGTCCATAGCCGCCCAGGCCGTCCTTCCCCTCCTCGGCCTTGAGGAGGGCCTGGACTGGTACGAGGACTTTTCCACCATCATGGTGACCGAGCGGGAATACGGGGTCAGGCGGAAGGACCTGGACGAGGCCGGGGTTGTCCACGAGTATGACGACGAGTTTGCGGGCGAGGCCTTTGAGCTGGGACCCGTGGCCCTCTCCAAGGCCGACGTGGAAGCCTCGGGCTGGGGGGATGGCTACAATGTGGTCATCCACGAGATGGCCCACAAGCTCGATGCCCGGAACGGGGCCTATGACGGCTCCCCGCCCCTGAGGGAAGGCCAGTCGGCCAAGGCCTGGCAGGAGGCCCTGGGCTCGGCCTACGAGGATTTGCGCTCCCGCCTCGCCCAGCCCAAAAGCGGCAAGCCCCGGAGGGGCAAGCTCCGCCGTCCCGCCGTCCCCCGCCTCGATCCCTATGCCGCCGAGGGCCCCGATGAGTTCTTTGCGGTGGTCTGCGAGTATTTCTTTGAGCGGCCCGAGCTGCTCCGGTCCGAGTACCCCGACGTCTACGTCCAGCTTGTCATATTCTTTGGCCGCGACCCGTCCTTGGGAGGAACATGAATCTCGATCTTGCAGCTAAGCTCTATGCCCTGCCGGGCATCATCCTGGGCCTGACGGTCCACGAGTATGCCCACGCCCTGGCCGCCTACAGGCTTGGGGACGAGACCGCCCGGGAGGACGGCCGCCTCAGCCTGAACCCCCTGAGGCACATCGATCCGATGGGCTTTCTTTTCCTCCTCATCGCCGGCTTTGGCTGGGCCAAGCCCGTCCGCTTTGACCGTGGGCGGCTGCGGTGGCCCCGCCGGGACGAGGCCCTGATAGCCCTGGCCGGCCCCCTGTCCAACCTGGTCCTCGGCCTGGTCCTTTCCTTGGCCTACTTTGGCCTGGCCCTCTTCCTCTACCGCCGGGGCTCGGTCCTGTCCAGCCTGGCCTCGACCCTGTTTATCCGCGCCATTACAATCAATTATGGCCTTTTTATCTTCAACCTCATCCCGATCCCGCCCCTGGACGGCTCCCACCTCTTTTTCACGGCCCTGCGGCTCAAGCCCCAGACCGAGGCGGCCTTTTACCGCTGGGGCTCGATGGCCCTCTTTGGCATCCTGATCCTGGGCACGGCCTCGAATATCGACCTCCTCCCCATCGGGAAGCTCGTCACCGGCCTGGCCAAGCTGGTCTTCGCGGGCCTGGGGAAGGTCCTTGGGGCCTAGGCGAATTCCGGGGTCTGGCTTTGCCGGCCTTCCATGCCGTGGATATCTTATGCATAGCCTGTGGCAGCGGGAGTGGAGGATCGAAGGATGACCTATCGCGGATTTCGGGAGGAAAGCCTGTTGGAGGCCGCCAAGGAGCTTGAGGCCCTAGGCCTGGGCCCCGGATCGATCTACGCGGCCATGAACCTCGCCGGGGCCAAGTGGAGGTCCGTGCAGCTCCGGGAGGGCCGGCGCTACGAGACCCATGCCGAGGAGGATAGCCGGGTTTTCCACAAGGCCACCGAGTCGGTGATGAAATCCACGATGGAGACTACCCTGAGGCTCAGCCAGCTGGCCCATTGCTCCGAGGGCGACCGCTTCATGTTCCTGGCTATCGGCCTGACCCTTGCCAGGCTCTTTTCCCGGGGCCCCCGCTCGATCCGGGATTGGCTCAAGGAAGGGGATGTGGAAAGCCGGAAAGTCATCCTGGCCTTCGCGATCGGCTCGTCCATTATCGTGGAGGAGAGCAGCATCGACTATTTTTTCCGGCGGATCCTCGAGTTCCGCTTCGGTGTAGGCTTTGAGTCGCTCAAGGATGAGACCCCGGGGATCCTGGGAGTGGTGGGGCGCCTTGGCCAGGCCGGCTACGCCATCCTCAATCCGGCCAACGGGGACGATTCCTAGGGCTGGCGCTGGGGCAGGAAGCCCAGGCTAGCCCCAAGGATAACCAGGCCCATGCCCAGGGCCATCGTGGTCCCAAGGGCCTCTCCCAGGATCAGCCAGGCCAGGAAGGGCGCCAGGGCGGGCTTGATGAGGAAGACGAGGGAGCCCGTCTGGGCGCTAGTATGCTCCATGCCCAGGAACCAGAAGGCATAGCCCCAGCCCGTGATGCCCACGGCGATGTAAAGGAAGATGGGCAGCTTGGACAGGCTTAGGCCCCCAAGGATCGGTATCGAGGCAAAGCCCCCTAGGCCGGCGGTCTTCAAGGATGTGGCCACCGGGGGAAAGTGGGATAGGCCAATCAGGACGAGGAGCTCCAGGGCGCCCAAGAGGAAGGAGAGGCAGGTGAGGGCCAGGCTTCCGTGGCGCCGGCCCCAGGCCTTGCCCATCACCCCATAGGCCGCGAAGAGCATGGCCGAGAGGACGGTGAGGATAATGCCCGCCGGGTCGAGGCCCCCGGCCTTCGTAAAGGCGGGCCAGGCTATCGCTCCAATGCCGGCCAGGCTGAGGGCCAGGGAGGCGAGCTTCCTGCCAGTCACCTTTTCCCCCAGGGCCAGGGCCGCGAGGGGGAGGACAAAGAGGGGATTGCAGGAAAACACCACGGCTACCACCGAGGCCGGGGCCCGGCTCACGCCGACCTGGTAGAGGCTCATGGCGAGGACCACATTCAGGAAGCCCGCGAGGGCCAAAAAGCCCCAGTCCCCGGATCGCAGCGGAGGCTTGCCCCGCAGGCCCTTGAGGGCAAAGGGGAGGAGGACGAGGCCCCCCAGGGCAAAGCGGAGGAAGTTGAGCTGGAGGGGGGCCAGGCTGAGGGAAAGCCCCTTTAGGGCTATCTCCATGGTCGAAAAGAGGCCGGCCGCCAGAAGGATAAAGAGAAAGCCTTTTTTCACGGCTAGATGCTCCAGGGTGGAATGGGTGATATCTGGGGCCTGTCCAAGGCCGGATGGTCCCCTACGAGGACCGGGGAGCCGTAGACCCTCTGGATAAGCTCGGGGGTGAGGACTTCCCGGGGCCTGCCCAGGGCGACGATCCGGCCCCCGGCCAGGGCCGCCACCTTGTCCGCCGCCAGGGCGGCTAGGTTGAGGTCGTGGACCGAGAAGGCCACCGCGGCCCCCGAGGCGGCAAGGTCCTTGAGGAGGTCGAGGACGGCCATCTGGCCCGCGAGGTCGAGCTCGGCCACGGGCTCATCCAGGAGGAGGGCCTCGGCGCCCTGGGCCAGGGCCCGGGCTATGAGGACCCGCCGGAATTCCCCGCCCGAGAGCTCCGTGACCGGTCTATCCGCGAGGGCCCGAGCCCCCGCCGAGGCGAGGGCGGCCTCGACGCCCTCTTCCTCCCGCTTTCCCGAGAGGCTAAACCAGCCTAGCTCCGCGAAGAGGCCGGCGGCCACATAGTCCCGCACCGGGGCCGCCCAGGCCGGCCTCTCCCCCTGGAGGACCCGGGCGATGCGCCGGGCCCTCTCCCGCCGGTGGAGGCCCTCGGCCCGGAGGGCCTTGCCGTCCACCTCGATGAGGGCTTCCCCGGACCGGGCGGGAAGCTCCCCGGCCAGGGCCCTGAAGAGGGTGGTCTTGCCCGCCCCGTTGGGGCCGACGAGGGCCAGGAGCTCTCCCGGCTCGACCACAAGGTCGACCCCGTCGAGGACGAGGCGCTCCCGGTAGCCGCAGGAGAGGCCTCGGGCGATGAGGCGGGTCATGCCCCGTCCCCTTCCCTCGAGGGCCTTGAGAGGAGGCGGAGGAAGAGGGGGGCGCCGATCACGGCGGTGACAACCCCCACGGGAAGCTCGAGGGGTGAGGCTATGGACCGGGCTATCGCGTCGGCCGCGGCCAGGAGGCTGGCGCCCGCTATCGCCGAGGCGGGTATGAGGCGGCGGTGGCCGGGGCCCACGAGGAGGCGGGCCATGTGGGGCCCAAGGAGGCCCACAAAGCCTATGATGCCCCCCGCGGAGACCGCCGCCGCCGCCCCCAGGGAGGAGGACGCCACCGCAAGGCGGCGGGTCAGCCTGACGTCGAGGCCGAGGCTGCCCGCGGCCTCCTCCCCGGCTCCCAGGAGGTCGAGGGGCCGGGCCAGGGCCATGGAGAGGCCCACGGAGACCGCGGCCAGGGGCAGGGCCGCGAGGAGGTCGGTCCAGGACTTGCCCCCAAAGCCCCCGAGGAGCCAGAAGAAGACCTCGTGGAGGTCCTTGTCCCGCATGGACACGATGAGCGACACCAGGGCCGAGACCAGGGCGCCCACGGCCGTGCCCGACAGGAGGAGGGCGGCCGTGGGGCCCGCGGCCCTGGCCCGCCTCGCGACGGCGTAGACCAGGACGGCCGAGAGGATGGCCCCGGCGAAGGCGCAGAGCTCGACCATGCCCAGGGCCGCCGCGACCCTGCCTGCGGGGGCGAAGCCCGCGGAGGCGAAGGGCGAGGCCAGGCCAAAGGAGATGGCGAGGACCGCCCCGAGGGAGGCCCCGGAGGAGACCCCCAGGGAATAGGGATCGGCCAGGGGGTTGCGGAAGAGGCCCTGGAGGACGGCTCCGGCCGCTCCCAGGCTGGCTCCCGCGACGGCGGCCAGGAGGGACCGGGCCAGGCGGAGGTCCCAGACTATGGAGACTGTGACGGGGTCGGCTCCCGGGGCTGCGCCAAAGGGGGATAGGAGGGCCAGGGCCACCTCCCGGGGCGAGAGGGCCGAGCCTCCGAGGCAGAGGGTCGCGAAAAGGACGAGGGGGAGGGCAAGGACCGTCGCCCCCCAGCCGAGGATTCTTCGCCGGCTCACTTGCTGGCCTTGGGGAAGAGGGCCGGCCAAAGGATGGCCGCCACAGCCTGGACACCCTCGGCGACCCGGGGAGAGGCCCGGGAGACGAGGTTGGCCGGGATGAGGGCTACCCTGCCCTGGCTGACCGCGGGGACCTGGCGCCAGCCCGGCCGGCCCGCGAGCCCGGCGACCGTGAGCTTGTCTCCATGGTCATCGGCCCCGAGGATCCACTCCGGGGCCCGGCGGATCACTTCCTCGCCGGAGATCCGGGGCCACTGGCCCGGGAGGTCGGAGAAGAGGTCCCGGCCCCCGGCGGCCTCGATGATGGCATGGGGGAAGGTGGAGGCCCCGCAGGTCATGAGGGGATCGTCGTACATCTCCCAGAAGACGGTCGGGCGCTTTTCCCGGGGCACCGAGGCGAGGCGCGAGCGCACGGACTCGATGGAGGCGAGCATGGCCGCCGCGGCCTTGCCGGCCTCGGGGCCGTGGGCGGAAAGGGTCCCCAGGGACTCCATGCAGGTGGCGATGGAGGCAAAGTCGCCCGGGTCCCAGACAAAGACCGGAATCTTGAGCCTGGCCAGGGCCACCGCTATCACCCCATGCATGGCCCCGGCGGTCACCACAAGGTCGGGCTTGAGGGCCAGGATGCGCTCGACGCTGATCGTGGAGGCCGCGAAGCCCCCGACCTTGGGCAGGGTCTGGGCCGCAGGCGGGTAGTCGCAAAAGCTCGTGTTCCCCACAAGGGCCGGCCCGGCCCCGATGGCGTAGATGGCTTCCGTGGCCGCCGGGGAGAGGGAGACGAGGCGCCGGGCCGGGGCGGCAAGGGAGACAAGGCTTCCGTCCGAGTCCCGCGCCTGGACCTCGGCGCCGAGGGCCTGGGCCAGGACTAGGCCCAGGACAAGGCAGGCCGGGCGGGCGAGGAGGGCCGGGCGGAAAAGCCTGCTAATTGGCATGATCCCTCACTCCTTGTCCGAGACGCCGGCCTCGGCAAAGGTGGCCATCTCGTCCAGGACCCGGCAGGCGGCCTGGCAAAGGGGCATGGCCAGGGCCGCCCCCGTGCCCTCCCCCAGGCGGAGGCCCAGGTCGAGGAGGGGCTCGAGGCCGAGATGGGCGAGCATGGCCCGGTGGCCCCTCTCCGGGGAGGCGTGGGCGGCGATCATAAAGTCCTTGGCCGCCGGGGCAAGGCTGGCCGCGATGAGGGCCCCGGCGGTGGAGATAAAGCCATCGACCAGGAGGGGGAGGCGCCGGGCCGCCGCCGCGAGGCAGACCCCGGCTATCGCCCCGATCTCAAAGCCCCCCAGGGCCGCGAGGACCCCAAGGCCATCGGCCGGGTCGGGGTGGTTTACCGCGAGGGCCTTTTCCACCACCGCGACCTTGCGGGCCACCCCGGCGTCGTCCAGGCCCGTGCCCCGGCCCACCAGTTCGGCCGGGGAGAGGCCCGTGAGCGCAGAGGCGACCGCCGCCGAGGGGGTCGTGTTGCCTATGCCCATGTCCCCGGTGGCGGCTATGCCGAAGGGGAGGGCCGCATACTCGGTCTCAAAGATCTCGATGCCCGTCTCGAGGGCCTTCCGGGCCTCCTCGCGGCTCATCGCGGGGCCCCGGGCGATGTTGGAGCTGCCGGCCCGGATCTTCCGGGCCCAGAGGCCAGGGGCGGGGGGGATGGGCACCGCCACTCCCAGGTCGGCGGTGACCACCCTTGCCCCGGCGGCCCGGGAGAGGACTGATATCGCGGCGCCCCCGGAGAGGAAGTTGGCCACCATCTGGGCCGTCACCTCGGGCGGGTAGAGGCTCACCCCCTCGGCCGTGACCCCGTGGTCGGCGGCCATGACAAAGATGGCCCCGGGGCCCAGGCGGGGGCGGGGTGTGTCGCACATCGCGGCTATCCGGGCGGAGAGCTCCTCCAGGCGGCCCAGGCTGCCCCGGGGCTTGGTGAGCTCGTCCTGCCTGGCCAGGGCGGCCAGGGCCGAGGCCTGGCTGGCGGGACTTATGGCGGCTATCGTCGACTCGAGGAGGTGCACGGAAGGCTCCTTGCCCGGGCTGGCTGCACGGACGGGGGGCGTGAAGACATGGGGAGGACCGTGTGGGGGGCTTCCGGCATTATTCAGCACCCAGTGAATAACAGTGATCCCGGACCCAGGGTCCGGAAAGCGGGTACGGCAGGTCTCCTGGCTCAAAGGCATCCCCATCATGTCCCAGCCTTCCCGCGGGCTTCCGCAGTGGTGGGACGGGTAAAATCGCCTTTTTACAGTGCCTGGGGGCGCATCGGCATTCCACCGATTTCCCAATTAAGCCTCGCGGCGCCAGTACTCGGGGCAAAGCCTAGTCTCTGTCGCCTCAGGCGGTCAAGGGGCCCGAGCTTGACTGGAGAAGCCCCTTCGGGCTATCACACTGGCCATGCGCACCCTTGTCACCGGCGGCATCAAGTCAGGCAAGTCCACCCATGCCCTGGTCCTGGCCCAGGCCTTCCCCGCCCCCCGGAGCTTCCTGGCCACGGCCGAGGCCTTTGACGAGGAGCTCAAGGCTAGGATCGCCCGCCACCAGGCCGAGAGGGGCCGGGATTTCCGGACCATCGAGGAGCCCCTGCGCATCCACGAGCGCCTGGAGGACAACATGGTCCTCGACTGCCTGACCCTCTGGGTGAACAACGTGCTCTACTATGAGAAAGAGGCCGAGTTCGAGACCTGGCTCGCAGCCCTCGTGGCCGGCCTACCGCCCAACATCGTCATAGTCACCAACGAGGTGGGCATGGGCTTTGTGCCCGGGGATCCCCTCTCCCGGCGCTATGGCATCCTCCTGGGGCGGGCCAATGCCGCCCTTGCAGCGGCCTGCGACCGGGTTGTCCTGATGGTCGCCGGCCTGCCCCTCGTGGTCAAGTAGGCATGAGGCCCTCGGTGCCCTCCTGGCTCCTGCCCGGAGGCTGGCTCGCCAACCTGCGGGCGGCCCAGGCCCTGGCCTGGGTCGGGGGCATGGAGCTCCTCCTCTTTTCCTTCGAGGCCGAGGACCGGGAGCTCTTCCTCAAGGAGTCTCCCCTTATCGAGGCCGAGGGCCGGGGCCTCGACCTGGGCGTCCACCTGCCCGATCCCCTCCTCCCCGCCCACCGGGAGATCCTCGAGGCTACGGCGCGTTATGCGAACTACTATGTGGTCCACCCCGCCCGCCTGGGCCCGGGCCGGGCCCGGGAGTCCGAGGCCTTTGCCTCTAGCCTCGAGTCCCTGAGGAGGGATTACGGCGACCGCTTCCTCCTCGAGTACACCAACCGGGCCGATTTTGAGGCCGCCCTGGCGGCTCTTCCCGACCTGGGCGTCTGCGCCGACTCGGCCCACCTCCTCGCCGAGGGAATCGACCCCGCCGCCTGGCTGGGGGCCCGGAGCGGCCAGGTGAGGGAAATCCATCTCAACGGCTTCGAGGATGGCCGGGCCCACCGCCCCCTCCGGGGAGACGAGGCCTGGCTCGGCCCCCTCCTGCCCTTCCTCCGGGACGGGGCCATGAGGGTCGAATTCGAGGTCTTTTCCCTGGCCGGCGTCGAGGCGAGCTACCAGGCCCTCAAGGAGTTGCCATGAACAAGGGCTCTTCCCGTTTCCTCACGGTCTTTACCCTTCTTTCCCGGATTCCCGTGGGCAGGAAATTCGAGGCCGACTGGAGCCGCTGTGACTACTGGATCCCGGCCATATCCCCCCTCGTGTCCGCGGCCGCCCTGGCCGGAGCCGGCCTTGGGGCCCTCCTGTTCAGGGATCCCTTCCTGGCTGCCCTGGCTGCCCTGGCGGTCCAGTACCTCGGCTTTAACCTCTTCCACCTGGACGGCCTCCTCGACAGCGCCGACGCCATGGCCTGCCTGGCCTCGAGGGAAAGGCGCGAGGAGATCCTCAAGGATCCGCGCCTGGGGTCCTATGCCTTTTTCTGGGGCTGGCTCCTCCTGGCGGCAAAGCTCGCCGCCCTGGCCCTCCTCTTCAAGGCCGGGCTCAGGAACGGCGCCCTCGCCCTTCTCGCGGCACCCCTGGCGGGCAGGCTGGCCTGTGTCCTGGTGCCCCTCCTTTCGCGGCCCGCCAGGGCCACGGGCCTGGGCGCCCTGATGGCGGGCTTTTCCAGGCTGAGGCTCGCCCAGGGGACCCTGACGGGCATGGTCCCCCTCCTCGTCTTTGGCCTCGCCTCCTCCCCGACTCCTCGGGCGATAATCCCGGGAGGCGTGGCCGTCCTCGCCACCCTTGGGGCCGGGACCGGGGCAGGCCTGGGGCTGGCCAAGCTTTATCGGAAGAGGCTGGGGGGCTTTACGGGGGATGCCCTGGGGGCAGCCGTGGAGGCGGGAGAGCTTGGCGCCCTCCTCCTCCTTGCGGCCATCTTGCCCCGCCTGGGCTAGGACTTGGCGGGGCCCGCCTCTTTCTCGCGGGCTTCGTGGGCCAGGGCGCCCAGGAGGTTCTTGTCGATCTCCAGAGGGCCAGCCTTCCTGCGGTAGAGGTCCTTGTCCGATTCCCGGAAAAGCTCGTTAAAGTCGGCCTTGTCCGAGGAATGGGTTCCAAGGGTCACGCTGAAGGGCACGGTGGAAGTGGCCGCGGCGGCCTTGATGGCGGCGATAAAGCGCTCCCGGGCCAGCTCGGCCTCCTCGGGCCCGGTGTTGGGCATCACGACGACAAACTCATCCCCTCCGTAGCGGGCCACCGAGTCGGCGGAGCGCACCGCCTCCCTCAGGGCCTTGGCCACGGCTATGAGGACCCCATCCCCGGCCAGGTGGCCAAACCGGTCGTTGATCTTCTTGAATTCGTCCACATCGGCCACAACCACCGAGAGCTTGCCGGGGTAGCGCTGGATCCTCGCGGATTCCCGGTCGATTATCTTCCCAAGGCCCCGGCGGTTCAGGGCCCCCGTGAGGGGATCGAACTCGGAGAGGCGCCTGGCCTCGGCGAGGTAGTAGGCTTTCTCTATAGCTATGGCCGCAAAGTCGGAGATGGTCGAGAGGACCCGCATGTCAAAGGCCGAGAAGGCATGCCCGTCCAGGCGGTTGAGGAGCTCGATGACCCCAAAGACCTTGCCCCCCGCGAGGAGGGGGACGGCTATCACCGACTCGGTGACAAAGCCCGTGATGGCGTCGAAGCGCTGGGAAAAGCGGGGGTCCTGGGAGGTGGGGTCGACGATGGCGGGAACCCCGTGGCGGGCGACCCAGCCTGCGATGCCCTCGTCCAGGGGAACCCGGGTGCCTAGTAGGACCTCGGCTGCCTTGCCCACGACCACGGCAAAGATCAGCTCGTCCTTGTCCCCGTCCACGAGGAGGATGGACCAGTTGAGGGGGCCAAAGAAGGAGCCGACCTGCTCCATGACCCGGTCCAGGACCCCCCGGATCGAGTTTTCCGCGACAATGCTCTTGCCTATGGCGGAGAAGACCGAGAGCTTGACGAGGTCTTCCATATCGGGCTCGCTCGGGCTCCTGTCGGGCATCGGTTCCTCCATGGGCTTAACTATGCCGCGTCCCGGCCCGGCGGGCAAGGTGCGGCTTGCCAAGGCGAGGCCGGCCTCGCTATCTTGCAGACCATGGCCAAACCCCGGAACCGCCTGGGCGGTTACTTCCTTATCGGCGCCCTGGCGGGCTTCCTTTTCTTTTCCTTCCAGCCCTGGCTGCCCCTGGCCTCGGTGGCCCTCCTGCCGGGCCTGAGCCTCAAGGGCCTCATCGTGGCCTTTTTCGAGGCCGCCCTGGTGGGGGCCCTGGCCGACTGGTTTGCCGTCACGGCCCTCTTTCGCAGCCCCCTGGGGCTCAGGCTTCCCCACACCAACATCATCGCCCGGAACCGGGACAGCATCGCCGAGGCCGTGCCCCGATTTCTCACGGGCTTTGTGACCGACGAAAGGCTGGCCTCGAGCCTCCAGGGGGTGGACTTTGCTTCCCATTTTCTGGAGGCCCTCGAGGGCCAGCTGCTCAAGGAGGATTTTCACCGTCTTCTCAGGGAGAAGGTCTCGGTCTTCCTTTCCTCCTGGAGCGGTCCCGAGGGCGGGCGCCAGGAGTCACTGCGGTCGTTTGTGGGGGATCTCTGCGACTTTGCGGCGGACAACCTCGACCCTGGCCCAAGCTTTGCCAGCCTCCTCCGTTGGGCCCGGTCCGAGGGCTTTGACGAAAGGGTGATTTCCGTCTCCTCGGACATACTCCGCCAGGAGATCGGCAAGAACCGTTCGCGCCTGGCCGCGGCCATCACCCCGATGGTCAAGAAAAACGCGGGCTGGAAGGGGCTATTCATAGGCCAGGGCACCCTCGAGGAGCTGCTCAAGGGGGTCGAGGCGGAGCTTTCGGACATCAGCGCCGATCCCAGGCATGAGCTCAAGGCCTTCCTCATGGCGAGCATCGCCCGCTACGCGGATACCCTGGATGGGACCCTCCCCGATCCTGGGGGAGAAGCCCGTCGCCTTGGCCAGGGCTTTAGGGATGTGCTGGGGGATGAGGGCTTCAGGACCGGGGCTTCTAATTTTGTGGCCGATATCCTCAGCCGCCTGGGCAAGGACCTTGGATCCCAGGACAGCCGGTTTATCGCGGGCCTGGACAGGATCGAGGACGGTCTTGTGGCCCAGGTCGTCGGGGATCCGGTCTTGAGGGGGAGCATAAATTCCGGCCTGGCCTCCCTGGTCACGGGCCTGGTCATCAAGAGCAGGATTGTGGAGGGCCTCGCGGGTTACCTCGCAAAAGTCCTAAAAGGGACGGATCCCCAGGAGTTCGTGGGCCGCATTGAGGACTCGGTCTGGAACGATCTTCAGTATATACGGGTCAATGGGGCTGTGGTCGGGGGGCTGGTGGGGATTGCGCTGACCGTCTTTTCCGCGCTGATGCCTGGTTGATTCGCTATTAATTAATATAAGATTTCGCGCAAAGGTGCAAAGGCGCAAGGGCGCAAGGGCGCTAACGCAAAGACGCAAAGGAGAGGAATTTTAGGTAGGGCATAGGGAGTCTCTGGGACAATAACCTTCTCCGGATTCCTTTGCGCGAGACTCCTCTCTTATATTTCTCCCCGGCAAGCCTAGCCCAGGGCAATCAAGGCAGAAACCACATGGCAGGCCGCGCCGCCCAGCACAAACAGGTGCCATATAGGGTGTGACCAAGGTATCCGCTTCAGCGCATACAGGACTGCCCCCAGGGTATACGCCAGGCCCCCCGCCAGAAGCCACATCAGGGAGACTCGGGGCAAGACCCTGCTCAGGGGCCCAAAGGCGAACACGATGATCCAGCCCATGGCCACATAGCCTCCCACCATGAGAAGCTTGTAGCGCCCGGTGAGGAACAGCGAATAGACCACGCCGGCCAAGGCCAGGAACCAGATCACGCCAAAGATGGACCAGCGCAAGGCCCCGGTCAGGGCCGTGAGGCAGAATGCGGAGTACGTGCCCGCGATGAGGACGTAGATCGAGGCATGGTCAAAAATCCGGAGTCTCCGGCGCTTTTCCTCGCCTTGGGAGTTGTGGTAGAGGGACGAGGCCAGGAGGAGGAGGAAAAGGGACGCCCCGAAGAGGCTATAGCCCAGGATGGCAAGGATCCCATGGCTTGCGGCCCGGGCCACGAGAAGGAAGCCCACGGGCAGGGCCAGGATGGCGCCTAGGCCGTGGGTGATGACATTGGCGGTCTCCTCCCGGGAGGAATATTCGGCGGCGTCTTTCATGTGCTCTCCTTGCGGCTTTTTAGACCTGGTTTCCCCGGCCTTGGTTGCGTATTCCCTTGAAGTTCCCGGCAAAATGGCGGACACTGGCGATGGCATTCCATGAACAGTCTTCCCGTGCTTTCGGCCCTGGCCTGCTTACTCTACCTGGATTCAGGCGTACTAGCCCTCAGGCTTGACCGGAGGGCTAGGCTCAACCGTGTGGTCTTCTGCCTGGACGCCCTCCTGGCCCTCTGGGCCTTCGACTCCATCTTCGACTATGCGGGCGCCAACTTCAGCCTTGTCCGGGACCTCTACCTCCTCTGCAGTCCCGCCTGGAACCTCTTTATCGGGGCGGCCCTGCATTTCTGCCTCCTTGTCGCCGACCGGAAGCGCCGGCTTGGCGCCCTCGCCCTGGTCGGCATCTACGGTCCGGGCCTTGTCTTCTGGGGAGCCAATTTCTATGCCGCGGCCAGCGGCATAGCTGACGTCCCGGGGGCCCTCGAGCCCTTTTTTCCCGACGGGCCCTGGCGCTTCCTGTTCTGGCTCTACTACTCGGCCTGGTTCGCCTTCGCCTTCCTGGTCCTGGCCCGGGCCTGGAGGCGCTCAGGCTCCCCGGTGGAGCGAAAGACCCTCGGGGTCCTCCTGGGGACCATTACCGTCCCCGTCATCGCGGGCTTTGTGACCGACTCCATCCTTCCCCTCTTTGGCCTGGGCCTTCCGGACTTTGGCATCCTCTGGTGCGCCATCTGGGTCGCGGGGGTCCGCTACGCGACCAATCGCTACAGCTTCATAGCCCCCTACCGCAATGTGGGGGACTCGGGCCGCCTCTTCGCGGCCTTCCTGGAAAAGGGCCGGGACGGCATAATTGTGACTGATCCCGAGGGCCGCATCCTTGTCTGGAACCGGGCCATGGAGGAGATCACCGGGGCCCCTTCGGGCGATGTCCTGGGCCACGGCCTCATGGACCTGCGGGACCTTCTCTCCCTTCCCGACGCCGACGACGGCAGCGCCGACCCCGCCCTTAGGTACCTGGTCGAGGAGGCCTTCAGGATCCAGGAGGATGACTGGTCCTCGGAGCTCACGGAGATTCCCATCCTGGATGTGGAAAAGCGCCTCCACTGGCTCCAGTCCTCGGCCTTCAGCTTCCGCCTCACCGGAGGCCAGAGGGCTGTGGCTGCCATCGTGCGGGATGTCACCAAGGAGCATGACGCCGCCCTGGCGGCGGCCGAGGAGAGGCGGCGCTTTGACCGGGCGGAGAAGATGGAGGCCGTGGGCACCCTGGCGGCCGGCCTGGCCCATGACTTCAACAACATCCTGACGGGCATCAAGGGCACCGTGGCCCTCCTCCGCCTGGGGGATGGCCAGGGAGGCCTTCCCTCCAGCGAGGAGATCGGGGCCGGCCTCGATCTTGTGGATGCCTCGGCGGCCCGGGGCAAGGATTTGGTGCGTCAGCTCCTGGCCCTGGCGGGCAAGTCCCCGGTCCTCAAGGTCCGGGTGGCCCTGGGGGAGGCCATTGACCACACGATCAAGCTCACCCGCTCCTCCCTCGACCCCTCGGTCGCCATCGAGGTGGCGGCCCTTCCTCCGGGGGCCGCGGTCATAGCCGGCGCATCCCAGGTGGAGAGGGTCCTCATAAACCTGATCATCAACGCGGCCGACTCTATGACGGTGATGCGGGCGCCCGGGGAGCCCTGGGGCGGCAGGGTGAGGCTGGGCCTGGAGGACGGGGGCGGGGACTGGATCCTGCGCGTCTCCGATGAGGGTGTAGGCATCTCGGCCCAGGAGTTGCCCCGGGTCTTTGACCCCTTCTACACGACCAAGGGCGGGGGGGCTTCCCACGGCCTGGGCCTGCCCGGGGTCCTGGCCATCGTGGAGTCCCATGGGGGAAGGGTCGAGGTAAGCTCGACGGCCGGGAAGGGGAGCGAGTTCCGGGTCGTCCTTCCCAAAGCCTAGATCGAGGCCAGGAGCTTTTCCATGTTGGCCTGGTTGAGCTTGAAGACCAGGTTCCGGATCTTGTCCCTTCTCTCCTCATCCAGGGAGGCCGGGGCGAACATCACTATGTGGGTGGGCCGGTCCCCCTCATCCCGCTTGGCGGCCACAAAGCCGTCGGCCAGGACCCGCACACCCTTGATGTTGAGCTGGAGGCCCCTCAGGATTGTACCGGGCTTGCAGACGAGGGCGTCATCGAAGCGGAGGGCGCAGCCGGCGGAGGACAGGTCCGAGACCTCGGCGCGGAAGTTCTTGCCGTCGATGTCCAGGTAGGCCAGTGCTACTCCGGGAGGGCAGGTCGCCCGGACGAATTTCCTGCGTCCCCGGGCCTCGTTGGCCTCCAGGGTCTTGGAGAGGATCTCCGCGGTCTTGGAGGCCCCTAGCTTGACCACAATATAGCCGCAGGGCAGCTGGAGCTCCATGAGATAGAGCTGCATGAGCTCCCGGTCCTCGTTCATCGAGACGACACCCAGGCCCACGGCTGAGGTCTTGGGATCGTTGCGTATGCCCTGGATGTACTGGGTCCAGTCCTTGTCCTTGGCTCCGTTGTCGATATTGGCAAAGACGATGGAGTCTGGCTCCTGGGCCAGGACCCTCTGAAGCTTGACCTCGTCGTAGACCAGGTAGACCTCGAACTCCTGGCGGCCCAATTCCTCGACCACCTCGCCTAGGACGGGTGGGGGGTTAAGGAAAAATACCTTCTTGCCTA
Organism: Spirochaetota bacterium; assembly: GCA_029778945.1. Taxonomy (GTDB): domain Bacteria; phylum Spirochaetota; class Spirochaetia; order Treponematales; family Rectinemataceae; genus JANYKC01. The sequence continues at coordinate 9,116 of JAKPBN010000440.1, read as the reverse complement.
GGGCTCCAGCTTCCATGATTGCCTTAACCATAGTGCCCAGGGGCATCCATGGCAACCGGTGGGGCCGGGCTGGGGCTTAGTTGCCCGGGACAAAGAGGGCTTCCAGGGAACCGTAGCCTTCGGTGGCCAGGCTTGCCCGGGGCACAAACCTCAGGGAGGCGGAATTGATGCAGTAGCGCAGCCCCGTCGGCTTGGGGCCGTCGTCAAAAAGGTGGCCCAGGTGTCCCCCGGAAGCCTTGGCCCTTACCTCGATCCGCCTCATGCCCAGGGAATCGTCCTCCACGAGCTCGATCTTGGCCGGATCGATGGGCTTCCAGAAGGAGGGCCAGCCCGTGCCCGAGTCGAACTTGGTGGTCGAGGCGAAGAGGGCCGTCCCGTCCAGGGCGTCCACAAAGATGCCCTCATCGTGGAGGTTCCAGTAGGGGTTGCGGAAGGGCGGTTCGGTGGCGGCCTCCACCAGGACGGCGTACTGCTCGGGGCTGAGCTTTTTCTTGAGCTCCGCCGTGGGTTCGATGTAGCAGACCTGGGGGTCATTGGCCTTGAGGACTTGCATGGGAACTCCTTGGGCGTCGATCAGGGTCGAGGCGGGCTCGGCCGGGGCTTTCAGGGCCTTGGTCCCCTGGACCGAGGCCGGGCCTGCCGAGCCAGCCTGGGCTCCGGTCCCACAGGATGCGAGGACGAGGGGGACGAGGAGGGCCAGGGAATACCTGAGTTTCATGGTAATGAATATAGCGCTTTCCTGGCCCTAACCCAAATTCTTATAGGGCCTGGAAGCCTCCCAGAGCCGCCTCATCCGGAGATAGGCCCAGGCCAAGCGAAGCTTGGCCGTGCCCAGGGCATAGCCTCGCAGGACCGGCCCCCTTGCCCCCCTGTTCAAGGAGCGGAAGCGGAGACCATAGAAGAGCTCGAGGAGGAAGGCCCCATTGCGCCTCGCCCGGGGATCGGGCACGGCTCTCAGGCTCCGCCGGGCCGAATAGATCATGCCCAGGCCGATAAGGGAGATGTCGGCCGCGAGGCGCGCCTGGCCCCGGGAAGCCTCATGGTAGGCCGCGATCCGGGCCCCGTCGAGCTCGAGGACAGCCGAGCTTAGGGCGTATTCCCTGGCTTCGGCCCGGATATGCTCTCCGTCCTGGCCGTCCTGGCCGTCCTGCCCGGCCTCCTGGGCTTCCGCGAGGAGGCCCTCGGCCTTGCGTAGGTGGGCAAAGAGGGCCTCCCAGGTGGCGCGCTTTTCCCCCAGGCGCTCCGGGCTGGCCGTCCAGGGATCGCCCCAGTCGGCGGGGGGGTGGGTGACTGCCCCAAGGCCCATAGGGGGCTGGAGGAGTTCCGTGTCCCCGGGCTCCAGGTCGAGGTCAATCCTCCAGGCTTCCTCGAGGGCTTTCCAGTAGGCGGCCATGGTCTGGCCCGCCTGGCCGTAGAGCATCCCGGCCCAGCGCCTGGCCAGGGCCTCGAGCTCGGCGGCCTGGCCTTCCGGGCTGGCCCCGGGCCGGGCTGCCGAAGCCAGGAGGCGGGGGAGGAGCCAGGGATTGGGCCGGGGTGCCAGGGGCAGCCTGTCCCCGGTTAGGAGGATGCCGATCCGGGCGGCCCGGGGAGCATAGTGGAGGAGGTCCCCGGCCATCGTCGAGCCCAGGGGGGGGACGGCGGTCTTGAAGAGGATGGCGTCCTCCCAGTATTCAAAGATGGAGACCCGCGGCCTGTCCCCTTGGGAAAACCCCAGCCGCGCGGCCTCGAGCTTGGCGGCCGAGGCGGCGTTGAGGGCGCAGCCGGGGTCCCCGTAGGCCCTGGCCCAGGAGCGGCGCCGGGGGGCCCAGAGAAGCTCGAGGTTGGCTGGCGCCCTGGCGGCCGACCCGCCGGGGCTGGCCGCGCCACCAGCCTCCTCGGTGTCGTGGTAGGCGAGGAAGGAGAGCCTGGCCCCGGGGCGCTCCCTCTCCAGGGTGGCCGCGAGGGCCCGGGCCACGGCCAGGGACTGGGCCGCGGGCCCCATCCCGGCGCAGGCCGGGCACTCGCACCAGCCGCCTCCGGGGAGGTCGTCGGGCCAGACATGGAAGACCTCCACCTCCGGGTGGGCGGCCACAAAGGCGGAGAAGTTGGCCGAGACCACCTCGAGGGCCCTTGGGCTCGAGGGGCAGAGGTTGGCGTCGGGCCTGCGCCGCCCTTCCTGGAGGCGAAACAGCTCCGGCTCGGCCTTGAAGAGGCTCCGGGGGAGGAGGGCCGAGAGCCCATGGCCCCCCAGCTCGAGCTCGAGGCCCAGGCGCCTGGCCAGGGGCAGGACCAGGGCCCTTCTGGCCTCATAGGCTTTGAGAGGGACGGCGCCCAGGGCCAAGACCTCGGTGGTGGTGTGGAAGAAGACTCCGGCATAGCCGTTCCTCGCGGCCCAGGGCAGGTAGTCCGGGGCTGCCTCGAGGTAGGAGCCGTGGCCCAGGATCAGGGTGGCCAGGGGGGCATCCGGGGCCCGCCGCCCCGAGCTGGCTTCGAGCTCGACCCTGCCTTGCCTGGCCAGATAGGGTCCCTCCCCGGGGACGGGCCAGGAAAGTCCGGCCGCCTCCAGGAAGGCCTCGACTCCCGCCAGGAGGCCAGCTCCCGAGTCCCCGTGGATCTCCACCCGGTCCGGAGAAGCCCTCCAGGCATAGCCCTTCCGGCACCGGGGCCCCTCGGCGCAAGGGCCGGGGTTGAGGATAATGATGCCCGTGCCCTCGGCCTCGTCCCCCCGGCCCGGACAGACCTGCAGGTTGGCCAGGAGGCCGAGGCCCCGGGCAAGCTCGGCGGCGGCGAATTCCCCGGGGCCTTGGGCCGAATCGGGGTCCGCAAGGATCGGGGCAAGGGCCGAGGGGGCCAGGAAGCCCTCGGTGTCCGAGGAGAGAAAGAGGCGCCATTGGAGGGAAAGGTCCAGTTCCATGCCCCGAGGGTAAGGTTCGGAAGCGGTGGAGGTCTAGCAGGCCTCGGCGGGACGGTTGGGCAGGGGGAGGTAGAGGGTAAAGGTCGACCCCTCGCCCAGGACGGTCTCCACCTCGATCCGGCCCCCGTGGGCCTCGGCTATGGCCCTGGAGGCCGAGAGGCCCAGGCCCGAGCCTCCCCGGTGGGGCTTGGTCGAGAAGAAGGGCGTAAAGAGCTTGGCCATTATGTCGGGGCTGATCCCCTCGCCCTCGTCCCGGACGGAGACGGCCCAGGAGTCTGGGTCGCCAGTCCCCGCCCCATGGGCGGCAAGGCTGACCGACAGGGTTCCCCCCTGCCTCTTTTCCGGGGGCCTCATCTCCGTCATCGCCTGGATGCCATTGCGGCAGAGGTTCATCAGGACCCGCTCCAGGTTTTCCGCCGAGCCGAGGATCTCGGGCCGCGCGCCTTCCGGGGGCAGGGCCAGGTCGATCCTGACCGTCGTGGGGGCGGAGACCCGCATAAAGTCCACTACCTCGGAGACGACCTGGCCCAGGTCCACGAGGCAGGGCGGGGGCCGGTCAAGCCTGGCCAGGGCTAAAAGGTCCCGGACCAGGATCTCCCCCCGCTCGCCCGTATGCTCGATGAGGACGAGGGAGGACACCAGCTCCTCCTCGGGCACCGAGCCCTCCTCCTCGAGGCGGTTGCGCAGGATGGACGCGGCCCCTACCGCGCCGGCCAGGATGTTGTTGATGTCGTGGGCCAGGCCCGAGGCCATGATGCCCACGGCCTCGGCGGCCCGGGCGTTGCGCAGGCTTTCCTCGGCCTTGCGGATCTCCTCGATCATCGTTTCGATGCTCCGGCCGATAAAGGAGAGCTCATCCTCCCCGCCAGAATCGAAGGAGACCCCGGTTTCGCCGGCGGCCACCCGCTTGATCGAGGCCTGGAGGTCCTCGACCCGGGCGACAAAGGAGCGGTCAAAAAAGCTCCTGACCGCGATAAAGGCAAAGATGCCCGCCGCGGCGCAGGCGAGGAGGGCGGCCAGGAGGATGCTGATGGCAAAGCGCCTCAGGGGCTGGAGGTCGACCACAAGGTCGACGATGCGAGGATCCGCAAAGCTCGGACCATCGCTCTTCCAGCCCAGGAATCGGTAATGGTGCTCTAGGCTGCCCTCGAGGAAGGAATCCTCCCCCGTGTCGAGGGCCGCGGCGACGGTCTTTTCGTCAAGATAGCGAGGTGTGCCGGGCTTGATCAGGGACCAGGAGCCCGCGACGCTCCAGCGGACCACGTCGAAGGAGACGATGGGGCCCCCCGCGGCGGGCTTGATAAAGGGGCTAAAGAGGACGGAGATGAAGTCCGCGTAGGAGAGGCCTCCGGCGAATTGGGGGAACCAGGCATCGAGGCCGCTGGAGACTTCCACAATCCACCTAGAGCCTTTGGGGCTGTAGTATTGGTAGGCCTTGATCGCCCCGGTCTGGCCGGAGACGGTGATGCTCTCGTCAAAGATCCTGCCCTGGCCCCTGACCCCGTCCAGGAATCCGATGAAATCGGGGCCGAATTTCGAGAGGTCGAGGCCCTCGTCCACCCGCAGGGAGGTGGCGACGACAAGGTTCGCGGGGTTGATGAGGTAGATGTCGGCCACCCCGAGGCCTCGGGCCAGGCGGCCGAGGTCATGGAGGCCTAGGCTATCCAAGCGGTCCAGGCCGGCCTGGCTGCCGTAGTCCTTGGCTATCGTCCCCAAGGCCTGCCTGCCCTGGGCGAGCATCGCCTTCTCGGCCTTTCCCAGCATCAGGTCGAGGAGCTGGACCCGGGAGGCGACCTCCGCAAAGGCCCTCTCCCTCTCGGCCTCGATGTTGGACCGGAAGTAGACCTCTCCAAAGAAGCCCACGCCCAGGGCGACAAGGGCCGCGGCGCCAAGGGCTATGCCTATGACCCGCCGATACAGGCTCTCTCGGAGCATGTCAGCCGCGCTGGACCCTGGGGGACAGGGGGAAGCTCACGCTTATGGCGGCCCCGGGGCCCGGCTCAAGCTCCAGCTTGCCTCCGACTTCCTCGGCCTCCAGGGCCATGAGGGTAAAGCCAAAGTCCCGGCCGTCGCCGGCCAGGATCGCGGGGGGAAAGCCCGGTCCATTGTCCGAGACCTGGAGCCGGCAGCGGCCCCGGCCTTGGCGCCGGCAGCTCACGGTGATCCTGCCCCCGCCCGCTTCCTGGAGCCCGTACTTGAAGGAGTTGGTGATCGCCTCGTTGACTATGAGGCCCAGGGCCCCGGCCAGCTTGGGGCTTACGGAGAGGGCCTCCACATCGAGCTCGAGGAGGATGCGCGAGGGCTCCAGGGCGAGGCTCTCCACAAGGAGGCTAGCCAAGTCCCCAAGGTAGGAGTCGAGCCTTATCGTATCCCGGCCCGAGCCCAGGGACAGGCGGTCGTAGAGGAGGGCCGTGGCGCTGACCCGGCTCTGGAGGCGCCGGACTATCTCCTTGGCCGCAGGATCCAGGATGGATTGGGCCTCGAGGCTGGCGATGCTGGAGATTATGGTGAGAGAATTCTTGACCCGGTGGACTAGTTCCCTTAGAAGGAAGTCGCTTTCCGGCTCCGCTGACCGGATCGCCTGGGAGCGGATCCGGGCCGGGGCCTTGCGTGGGGCCAGGACAGGGGCTCTTGCCATTGTTCCTCCGGGCTCCGGCTACGGAGCCCCCTTTCACTATCGGCAAATATAGGGGGGCTGAGAAGCTGTTTTGCGATTGTCCCAGGGCTTTCCTCGCCGGCGGGAATGCCTCGAGGCCGGGCTCCGGGTCACGGGGAGTTATGCGGCCTTTTCCGCCATCCCTTGGCGGAAGCCAAGGCTCAAGGGCCAAGCTGGCCGAGCCCAGGTCCGGCATTTGTCTTTTTTGCCCGGCGCGATTATCTTTAATGACGGGCGGCCAGGTCCGGCCAGGTCCGGCCAGGTCAGGGCCTGGGATCCCAGGGAGTGACCATGAGACCTCTGACTGCCCTCGCCCTTTTCTTTAGCCTTGCGCTTCTCGCGGGATCCGCCCAGGCCCAGGGAGCCATCCCCTCCGAGGTCCTCCAGGACCAGTTTGGCAAGGACGGCCGGATAGAGGCGGGCCGTGGAAAGGCCCATATCCTCGTGGCGAGCGACCAGAGGGAATCGACCAAGGATTTCTCCGAATGGTCAAAGGCGCTTGCCTCTCTTGCCCCCAGCCACGGGATCCAGGCCCTCGCCAACCTCAAGGCCCTGCCCTTTTTTTTCCTCCCCCACGACTTGATAGCCTCTTCCCTGAGGAAGGACCTTCCGGGCCTTCCCGTCCCTTTGGACTGGAAGGGGCGGGTCTCCGCCGCCCTTGCGGTGCCGCCTAACGCGACGACTGTCCTGGTCTATTCCCCCTCGGGCCGCCTCTTGGGCCAGGTCCAGGGAAGCGCCAGCCCAGGCCTTGTCGAGGAGGTTCGGCGCCTGGCCCTGAGGGCCCAGACTTCTCCATAAAGTAACGTTTTTCCCTTCCCCAGCCTCTCCCAAAATTCGCTTTGCTTGACAGGCCTCCACCCACCCAACTATCCTCCTCTGGAAGAGACCGAGGCGGAGAGCGCGATCCCAGGACTGGGCAGCCGCCCAAGGCTTCCCTCCCACCCGGCTCGACAGTCCCAGGAGGCATTCATGAAAAAGGCATTGACCCTAGTCCTGCTCGCCGCAGTCGTCTTTGGCGCCCTTGGCTGCGCAGCCAAGCCCAAGGAAGTGACCCTCACCATCGAGAGCTGGCGCAACGATGATCTGGCCATCTGGACCGACCAGATCATCCCGGCCTTCCAGAAGAAGAACCCCGGCATCAAGGTCGTGTTCCAGCCCGCAGCCCCCGCCGAATACAACGGCGTCCTCAACTCCAAGCTCGAGGGCGGCACCGCCGGGGACCTCATAACCGCCCGGCCCTTTGACGCCTCCCTCAAGCTCTTTGAGAAGGGCTACCTGGCCGACCTCACCAGCCTCAAGGGCATGGAGAATTTCGGCGCCGTGGCCAAGAGCGCCTGGGTCACCGATGACGGCTCCAAGGTCTTTGCGGTCCCCATGGCCTCGGTCATCCATGGCTTCTTCTACAACAAGGACATCTTCGACGCCCTCAAGCTCAAGGTTCCGGAGACCAAGGCCGAGTTCATGGCCGTGCTCGCCGCCATCAAGAAAGACGGAAAGTACGTGCCCATCGCCATGGGCACCTCCGACCTCTGGGAGGCCGCGACCATGGGCTTCCAGAACATCGGCCCCAACAACTGGAAGGGCGAGGAAGGCCGCAAGGCCCTGATCGCCGGCACGGGCAAGTACACCGACCCCGCCTACGTCCAGACCTGGAAGGACCTGGCCGCCTGGAAGCCCTACCTCCCCTCGGGCTTCGAGTCCGTCAAGTATCCCGATGCCCAGCAGCTCTTCACGATGGGCAAGGCGGCGATCTACCCCACGGGCTCCTGGGAGATCTCCCAGTTCGAGAAGGACTCCTCCTTCAAGCTCGGCGTCTTTATGCCCCCCGTCGCCAAGAAGGGCGACACCGTCTACATCTCCGACCACACGGACATCGCCCTGGGCATGAACGCCAAGACCAAGCATCCCGCCGAGGCCACGAAGTTCCTCGAGTGGATGACCACGCCTGAGTTCGCCGAGCTCTATGCCAACGCCCTGCCCGGCTTCTTCCCCCTCTCGAACGGCGCCGTCACCCTCAAGGATCCCCTGGCCCAGGAATTCCTCTCCTGGAGGGGCAAGGCCCAGTCCACGATCCGCAACTCCTACCAGATCCTCTCCCGGGGCGAGCCCAATCTCGAGAACGAGCTGTGGCGCGTGTCCGCCGCCGTGATCAATGGCAAGCTCACGCCTGAGAAGGCCGCCGCCGAGATCCAGGCCGGCCTGGACAAGTGGTACAAGCCCGCGAAGTAATGAATTAATCGGCCACAGAATCGAGGCCCGGCACGCCGGGCCGAAGATATAGCGGAGCCGAAGGCGAAGCGTTAGACACAGAGGCACTGAGGGAGAAGGGAAGGGGGAATCGATCAGAAGGGTCTCGTTGATCCTATCATTTCGATTTACCTCTAAATCCCCTCCTCCCCTTCTCTGCACCTAACGCTTCGCTAGGCCTTCGGCTCTGTGGCTTTCCTTCCTATGTCATGTTTTTAGAGGATAGACCATGCTCGACATAACTAGAAACAAGCGGCCCCCGGCCTTTATCTTTGTCTTCCTGGCCCCGGCCGTGGTCGTCTACAGCCTCTTTATGATCTATCCCCTCCTCGACTCCCTGAGGCTCTCCTTCTTTGCCATCTCCCAGGACAACCGAGAGGTCTGGAACGGCCTGGGCAATTACCGCAAGCTCTTCCTCGACTCCGAGTGGGCCCCCCGCTTCTGGGGCGCCCTGGGCAACAACTTTGTCTTTTTCCTTGTCCACATGGTGGTCCAGAACCCCATTGGACTCCTCCTCGCGGCCCTCCTGGTCTCCAAGGGCCGGGGACGCACGATCTACAGGACCCTGCTTTTCCTGCCCACGGTCCTCTCGGTCGTCATAATCGGCTTTATCTGGCAGCTGATCCTTTCCCCCCTCTGGGGTGTCGCCCCGGGCATCCTCAAGGCCCTGGGCCTGTCCTCCCTCTTCAAGCCCTGGCTGGGCCTTTCCGAGTCCGCCCTCTTCACGATCGCCCTCATCTCGGTCTGGCAGTTTGTGGGCATCCCCATGATCCTCTTCTACACCTCCCTCATCGGCATCCCCGACGAGCTCCTCGAGGCGGCCCGGGTGGACGGGGCCACGCGGGGCCAGGTCTTCTGGCGGATCAAGTTCCCCCTCCTCCTGCCCACGGTGGGCATCGTGGCCGTCCTCACCTTTGTGGGCAACTTCAACGCCTTCGACCTCATCTATACGATGAAGGGGGCCCTGGCCGGCCCGGAGTTCGCCACCGACATCATGGGCACGCTCTTCTACCGCAGCTTCTTCGGCCAGCAGCTCCAGCTGGGCAATCCCGCGATGGGCGCCACCGTGGCCGCGATGATGTTCACCATCATCCTCCTCGGCGTCCTCGCCTATACCTTCCTCTGGCAGCGCCGGGTGAAGGCCTACCAGCTCTAGGAGGGCCTTATGACCATGAATACCCGCAGACTCAGGCTCTCCGGTGCCGGCACCCATATTGTCCTCATGTTCTTTTCCCTCGTGGCGGTCTTTCCCATCTACATGGTCCTCTCGAATTCCTTCAAGCTCAAGAAATACATCTTTGCCTCGCCCTTCGCCTTTCC
>JAKPBN010000419.1 GCA_029778945.1 Spirochaetota bacterium | reverse complement strand
CACGGCCCTGGTGGGCCCCTCGGGCTCGGGCAAGACGACCGTAGTCGCCCTCCTCTGCCGCTTCTACGAGCCCCAGAAGGGCCAGATCCTCGTCGATGGCCAGGCCCTGGCCTCCCTCGACCTTGCCTCCTGGCGGCGCAAGATAGGCCTCGTCCTCCAGGATGTCTATCTCTTCCCGGGCTCGGTCCTGGAGAATGTCCGGGTCTACGATGACGGCATAGGCCGGGCCCAGGTCCAGGAGGCCCTGGGGACGGTCCAGGCCCAAGACCTCGTGCAGAAGCTTCCGGCAGGCCTCGATTCGGAGATCCGGGAGCGGGGCTCCAACATCTCCTCCGGGGAAAAGCAACTCCTCTCCTTTGCCCGGGCCGTCTCCTTTGGCCCCGAGATAGTCGTCCTGGACGAGGCCACCGCCTCCATAGACGTCGTCACCGAGCGCAGGATCCGGGAGGGCATGGGCAGGCTCCTGGCCGGCAGGACCGCCGTCATCGTGGCCCATAGGCTCTCCAGCATCCTTGGGGCCGATGAGATCCTCTATTTCAAGGATGGGGCTATCGCGGCCCGGGGACGCCACGAGGCCCTCCTCACGACCCACCCGGACTATGCCGAGCTCGTCCGCCTCCAGCTCCTGGGCTCCGGCCAGGTCCTTTCCGAGTCCGAGGCCCTTGAGGACGGGGTGACCGCATGAAAAAGCCTTCCCATATAGCCTGGGTCTGGTCCATCTGGAGGGAGCACAAGGGCCTCATCGCCCTGCTCTTTTTCCTGACCCTCCTCTCCAGCGCCGTGGCCGTGACCTATCCCTACCTGTCCAAGCTCCTCATCGACCTGCTCCAGCGCCTCCTGGCCTCCCCGGAGTCGGCCAGCGAGTCCGCCCTCGAGGTCAGGCGCCTGGCCATGGTCGTCTTGGCCGTGGGGGCCGCGGGCTTTGTGGCCAACCTCTTTCCGGGCATCCGGGGGGCGGCCAACAACATCTTCGAGTACGTGATCCGGACCAAGTACTTCCACAAGATCCTGGGCAAGGACTACCGCTTTTTCGCGAGCTTCCGCACCGGGGATGTGACCACCCGCCTGACCGACGACATAGCCAACGACGGGCCCAAGCTCTCCTGGTTCATGTGCTCGGGGATCTTCCGGGCCGTGGAGTCGATCAGCAAGATAGCCTTTTGCCTCATCGCCATGTCCCTCCTGAACTGGAAGCTGACTCTCCTGTCACTGATACCCCTACCCCTGATGATCATCATCTTCTCCATCGCCTCGGACCGGATCTACGACACCTTCCGGAAAAACCAGGAGGCCATCTCGGACATCAACAGCCAGCTGGAGATGTCCTTTTCCGGGGTGAGGATCATCAAGGCCTATGCCTCAGAGGCCAAGTACGAGCGCTTTTTCTCCGATGCCCTCAGGCGGCGCTTTGGCACCGAGATGGATGTGGCCCGCCTGGGCACGATCCTCCAGCTCATCTACCAGTACATCGACTATGTGGCCCAGATCGGCATCATCTTCGCGGGGGGCTACATGGCCGTTAAAGGCCAGATCACCGTCGGCACCTTCTATGCCTTCTACAACTACCTAGGGATGCTCATCTTTCCCATCCTCGACATACCCCAGCTCTTCGTGTCCGGCAAGCGGGCCTTTGTGAACATCGACCGCCTTGAGGAGATGGCAGGCTTCCCCGAGGCCCCGGCCAAGCCCAGGGGAACGAGGCTCACCGAGGTCGAGGACCTCGAGGTGAGGGACCTGGGCTTTACCTATCAAGGCCGGGAGGATCCCGCCCTGGAGGGCTTGTCGTTCAAGCTTGGCAAGGGCGAGCGCCTGGCCGTCGTGGGGCCCGTGGGCTCGGGCAAGACAACCCTCATCAAGACCCTGGCCGGCCTCATACCCCCGGCCCAAGGCCAGGTCCTGATCAGTGGGAGGGAGCTCTCAGGGCTGGAGGCCGAGGACCTGTGCGCCCTCTTAGGCTATGTTCCCCAGGATCCCCTCCTCTTTTCCGGCAGGATCCGGGACAACATAGCCTTTGGCTGCCCCGGGGATGGTATGGAGATTTCCGACCAGGATCTCCAGTCCGCCTTGGAGGTGGCCCAGATGTCGGCCGAGGTAGCGGGTTTCTCCCAGGGGGCGGAAACCCTCCTGGGCCAGCGGGGCCTCTCGGTCTCCGGAGGGCAAAAGCAACGTCTAGCCATAGCCCGGGCGATGGCCAGGAAGCCCAAGCTCCTCCTCCTCGACGACATTACCGCCAGCCTGGACGCGGCCAACGAGGAGAGGCTCTGGCTGAGCCTTGAGGAGGGCTACCGCGGCCTGACCTGCGTAGTCGTTTCCCATAGGCTCTCTACCCTCCACTACACGGACAAGGTCCTTTTCCTGGACCGGGGCCGGGCCAAGGCCTTTGGCCGCCATGAGGACCTGGTCAGGGACAACGGGGCCTACCGCGCGTTTATCGAGGAGCAGCTCTCCACGGACGAAAGATAGTCTCCGGCGGCAGTCTGGATTGCAAGCCAAGCTGCCGGGGGATATACTTGCGGATACATCATGGAGCAGCTGCTAAACGAGATACAGGTTGCCTTCCTTGACGGGGAGATCAACAAACTGCTCGCCACAATCCCGGAGGACTGTCCCTCCGGGGATTTTTCCGTCCACTACAACCAGGGGGAGGAGCTTTTTCTCCGACTTGCCGAGGATTTTGTGGTCCCCCGCTTTCCCATCCACCACAACCCCAAGATACCCACCCCGGAAGCCAGCTATATCATTCCCCTGCGGGACCTGGTGCGCCGCCTGGCCGCCCGGCTTCCGGCGGCCTTCCAGGGCCTGAGCTATTATTTTGACCCCAACCTGATCCAGTCCCCCTCTTTTTTCCGCCTCTACAAGGTGGAAGACCAGGTATATTTGTATATTCTAAGCCTCGACCTGACCTACCGGCCCTTCGAGAGCCGCCTCCTCGAGGCCGGGACCAACGACGAAACCCCGGTCTACAAGACCAAGCACCTCTACATCAGCAGCGAGATCGTCCCCCTGGAGTCCGTGACCTGGAGGGATGGCAGGGCCACGGCCTTTACGATCCGCCAGCTCATCTCCAACACCTGGATAGGGGAGACCGGCAGGGGCTACAAGGAGAGGGGCATCTGGCAGGACAATGACCTCTCCAAGTTCTTCTCCCGCCTCGTCCTCCCCGAGGGAATCAAGGTCTACCCCTTCTACCCGCTTTTCTGCAAATACAAGACTATCTGCGCCTCAGTCCCCTTCCTGCGCCCGGATTACCGGCGGCGGGTCCTCCCCCTCCTCCACCGCTTTATCCGCCAGCTCGGCCCGGAGATGGGGCGGATCCAGGACTCCTTGAAAACCGGGGACTTTTCGGAGAAAATGCCGCTGTTCACGGAACTGAGGGGCAAGATACCCCAGCCCTGGAAGGAAGTCTTCCGAGGCCATGTATCCAGGCCCTACCTCAATGAGCGTGAGCAGAAGGAGTTCTCCCTTGAAGTCCCCGATAGATAGCCTCGAATCCCTCAAGGGCCTCAAGGTGACCGTGATGGGCCTCGGCCTCAATGGCGGCGGCCTGGCCAGCGTCAGCTTCCTCGCCCGCCACGGGGCCGAGGTGACCGCCACGGACATGAGGGACGAGAAGGTGCTGGCCCCGACCCTGGAGGCACTTAAAGGCCTCCCGGTCCGCTATGTCCTGGGCCGCCATGAGATGGGCGACTTTGAGGACGCCGACCTGGTGATCAAGAACCCCGCGGTCAAGCCCGACTCCCCCTACCTCAAGGCTGCCCCGGCCGTGGAGACCGATATCTCCCTCTTCCTCCGCCTGACCAAGGCGCCCATCCTGGCCGTCACGGGCTCCAAGGGCAAGTCCACGGCCTCCACGGCCCTCCACCACTGCCTTGTCTCGGCGGGGCGCAAGGCCCTCCTCGGGGGCAACATCACGGTCTCCCCCCTTAGCTTTTTTGCCCAGACCGGGCCTGACACCCCGGTGGTCCTCGAGCTCTCCTCCTGGCAGCTCGCGGACATGAAGGGCCTTGGGGTGCTTAGGCCGCGGGTAGCCCTGCTCACCTCCATGATGCCCGACCACATGAACCGCTACTCCTCGATGGAGGAGTACATGGCGGACAAGCGCCTCATCTACGCCGACCAGGACGCGTCCTCGTGGACCGTGGCCAACGCGGACGATGGCTGGAACCGCTCCTTCGCCTCCGAGTCCAGGGCCAGCATAGGCTGGTATTCCGATGAGGCCTCGGCGGTGGCCAGGGCCGGGGGGGGCGAGGCCAGTCCCCGGGCCTGGCTCGAGTCCGCCACGCGCCGGGGCCTTTATGCCCAGACCCAGGGCGGCCAGGTCGAGGAGATCCTCCCCTCCAGCCTCCTTGTCCCCGGCAGGCACCAGAGGAAAAACCTCCTGGGCGCCGCCCTGGCCCTCCGCCTTTTTGGCCTTGAGGCCGAAGAGATCGCCCGGGGCATGGCCAGCTTCCGGGGCGTAGAGCATCGTCTGGAGTTCTTCGCGGAAAAAGAAGGAGTGCGGTGGTACAACGACTCCGCGGCGACCATACCCCAGGCTGTGGCGGCCGCCCTGGAGAGCTTTGAGGAGCCCATGGTCCTGATCACGGGGGGCACAGACAAGAACCTCGATTTTTCCCCCGTGGCCTCAAGCTATGCCCTGGCCAGGGACATCATCCTCCTCGGAGGCTCGGGGACGGACAAGCTAATACCCCTCCTCCAGGCCCAGGGAAAGGCCTACCAGGGGCCCTTTGCCGATTTTGGGGAGGCCCTGGCTGCGGCCCGGAAGGCCGCCGGCCCGGGGGACGTGGTGCTGCTTTCTCCGGGCTGCACGTCCTTTGGGATGTTCCTCCACGAGTTCGACCGGGGCCTCAAGTTCAAGGAAGGCGTCAGGGCCATGCTCGGCCTCTAGCCCAGGCAGCTAGGGATTCCAGGCGATGGCGCAATAGCCCACAAAGGATGGGGAGGCCCGGAGCTCGAGGCTCGAGGCATAGCCCAGGAGCTCGGGCCGCGCCCCTCCCTGGGCGAGGGCAAAGGATACGGCACAGGCCGCCGCCCCGGACGAGCAGGCGGCTCCCCCGTTTCCGGCGGCCAGGATTGCCCGCCCATCCCCTGCCAGGACAGCCTTTATAAAACCGGCGTCGCTCACGTCCTTGGCCCAGGCCTCGGCCTTCCCTCCCCGGCCCTGGGGCTCGAAGTCATAGTCGGGACCATAGTGGGTAAGGTCTGTGGAGCCCAGGACGGCGACCCGGCGGCCCAGGGCCTTGGCGGCCTCGGAGAGGACCTTGCCCAAGGCCCAGGCTGTCCCGTCCGCGGGAGCCCGGAGCCAAAGGACCCGGGCCCCAGGCATGGCGCAGGCGACCAGGGGGAGGAGGACCTCCACGGTGTTGTCCCCCGCCCGGTCCACCCCCAGGGCAAGGCGGTGGCCTAGCTCGGCATAGAGGCCTGCGTCCTGGCGCAGAGCCCCGAGGGGGGTCTCGTAGGCGTCCTCAGGGGCGGCTAACGCGGGGGAGCCCGGGCCTAAGTGGCCACCCACAACCACGACGGTGTCGGCCTCCCCCAGGGAGGCCACGGCCAGGGCCGCGAGCCTGCCTGAAAAGGCCCAGCCGGCGTGGGGGGCCAGGGCGGCTATGGCCTGGCCTCCCGTCGAGCCGGACCTTGCCCCGGTCGACTCAATCCAGAATTCCCTGACCTCCTGGGCACCCAGGGGGTACCAGCCCGCAGGCAAGCGGCGACTTCTCAAACCCACTTTAAGGCCTCCCTGTGGCCTTGGCCAGGCCCGCAGGACCGCTGCGGGCCGGTGAAGGCCGTTTTTTGCCCTAGGATGCTCGGATTCCACAAGTGCCGGTGGCGCGTCCTCCGATAATGAGTATATACTTTGGACGCGCTATGAAAAAGCAGAGATATATAGCCCTTTTTTCCTTGAGCCTCGTCCTCGTCCTCCTGGCCCCCGCCAGCGTCGTCCTTAGGATTGCCCTGGACCAGACCCAGGGTAAGCGGGCGGCTCGGGAGAATTTTGCCCGCCTCACGGCCCTCCTGGCGCCGGTCGCCCGGGCCTCTGACCTTTCCGCTCCGGGCCTCAGGAAGGACTTGGAAAGGTTCTATGCCTCGAGCCCCAGCCTCCTCCTCGTCTCGGTCTACGAGAGGGACTCGGGGGTGCGGTGGCGGATCCCCGCCCGCTCGGACTACCTCCCGGCCCGGGAAAACGAGGCGGCCATCCCCCAGCCCTCGTACCCGCCCCAATCGGCCTACCTTTTGGCCGCGCCTTTGAGCTCGGATGTCTCGGGCCGCCTGGCCGTGGATGCCCTCTATACGGTCCTTCCCCAGCAGGCAGTCTTTGTAGCCTTCCGGGATGCGGCCCTAGGACTGGGCCTCCTCCTCGTCCTCCTCCTCTTTGTCATACTCCTGGACCCGGCCCGCCCTCGGGGACAGTCCGCCCCCAGTCCTGAAGAAGAAGCCTGCGCCGAGGATCCTAGCCTTGAGGGCTGCGACTCGATCTACAACTCCCCCCTGGAAGATGACTTTGACATCCCCGCCCTCTCTCCCGAGGTCGCGGCGAGGCTGCCCGAGGAGGAATCCCTCGAATCCAAGGCCCTGGACGCTGCGGCCGTAGGCGGGCCGGGAGGCCTCTTTTCTCCCCTGTCCGGCCTGGGCTGGGAATCCTATCTCGAGGCCAGGCTCGATTCGGAGCTCTCCCGCTCGGCTTCCTTCGAGCAGGACCTCTCCCTCCTCCTCATCCTTCAGGACGGCCTGTCCCCGGACAAGGCCTCGTATCTCTCCCTTGCGGCGGCTATTGGGGATTTCTTTAGCTTCAAGGACCTGGCCTTCGAGCGGGGACCCGATGGCTTTGCCGTGATCCTGCCCAACATCGACGCCGAGCACGGACTCAGGATGGCCGAGGAATTCCTGCGCAAGGCTACTGCGACCCTACCCGCCGGATCGGGACCCAACCCGATCTTCATGGGCCTATCCTCAAGGGCCGGTCGCCTCGTGGACGCCGTCCGGCTGAGCCACGAGGCCGGGGCGGCCCTCGAGAGGGCCAAGACCGAGGCAGGCTCCCATATCGTGGCCTTTAGGCCCGACCCCGACCGCTACCGCATCTACCTAGCCTCAAAAAACCTCTAGGCCCGGAGTCGTATATAAACGCCAAAAAATCTCCCAATGCCCAGGCGCACCGGGGGATCAATTCTTGGCGGTCTTGGGTTATTCCTTCGCCTGGGGCATCCTGAGCAGGTTTCCTAGGCTATAGCCTGAGACAAGATATACCTGGCCCCCGGAAGAGGAGCGGAGGTAATATCTCTCCTCCCCGGCGCTCGCCCCGACTTCCATCACAATTTTCCCGCCCTTTTCCAGGCCTAGCTCGAGGCTGGCCTGGACCTTGGAGAAGGCCTGGGCCGGGGGAAGGGCCACGATATCCTGGCCCTCGAGGTTGAGGATGGACCGGAGGACCGACTCGACACTGACGGCCTCGTAGCTTGCCTGGGGGGAAACCCAGCCCCCATCCTTGCGGCTGGCCTTCCAGGCAAGCCCGGCGCCTTCCTTGCCCGGGAGCCTCAGGCTGGACCTTAGGTCCAGGCTCGAGACCTCCTCGGGCTTCAGGGGCGGCTGGATCACCTTGAGGTCGAGCCAGGCCTGCCTCTCCTGGCCCAGGGCCGAGGCAAAGCTGCCCGGGGCAGCGTAGATAGTCCCCGTCCCGCCTAGCCTCAGGTAGACCTCATCCCCGGTGGGTCCATAGCCCCCGAGCTCGAAATCGGCCATCACCTTGCCCGAGGCGGACTTTACCACAATCCTGCGGCCCGCCCCTGGCCCTAGGCCAAAGCCCTCGAGCCCGGTGGCGGCCTCGGAGCGGGGAGAAAGGCGCTTGACCGCGGCCAGGCCCGAGAGGAGGGCCTCGACCCGGGAAGCCACGAGGGGTAGGCCCCGGCCCTGGTCGAGAAGGACCCAGGTCCCGCCTTCCCGGGAAAACTCCAGGGAGGGACCGCCGGCCTGACCCCGGGGACTCCCGAGGGATACGGCCGCCGCCTCCGAGGCTTGGCCCTTGAGGAGGCTTGTCCTCTCCGACCTGGCCGCGACCCTCGCGGGGGAAAAGACGATGCCGGCCCCATAGATGAGGAGGAGGGCGACGAGGGTGGCCGACAAGGCCAGCACCTTGCTGCGATAGCTCATAGACTTTCCCCCTCTTCAGCCTGGCGGTCGGCTGCCCGCCGCCTGCGGATCCTGAGAAGCCCAAAGGCCGCCAGGCCCCCCGGCACCAGGATGACATTGAGGATAATGGCGAAAAAGGCTAGGCGAGAGCGCTTGAGGGGATCCAGGACCTTGCTCAGGGAGCTGTCCGAGCTGCCCCGGGACTTGAGGGCCGCAAGCTCGGGCCCATAGGCGGCCCACTCGACCGCATTGGCCGCGAAGAAGGCGTTGTAGCCTGAGTCGGTCAGGGACATCAGGTCGGTGGCAAAGTCCGCCGAGCCCACCACCACGAGGCGGCTGGCCTTTGCCTCCTGGGGCAGGGGAGGCAGGGCCGCGGCGCCGGGCCGGGCCGGGAGACTCGCCCCGGCATAGGCCATGGGCAGGACGCCCTCGAGGCTGGCCGCCAGGAGGTACTGGCCCCGGGTCTTCTCGGCCTCGGTCGCATAACGTCCCTCATCCTCGGGGGCTATCGCGAAGTCTCGGGTCTGGAGCCAGGCCCTTTTTGTCGTCTTGACGAGCTCCTCGGCCTTGACCCCCGCCGGGGCCGAGAGGGAGAGGGGGCTGGACCAGATGAGGTCGAGGCCGCCAAAGCTCGAGGTTATGGGATTGGCCCGGCTGGTGTTCTCCACCCTTGCCTTGATCCAGAGGGGATACCTCACATAGCTGACCGCCGAGCCGGAGCCCTGGGCCTGCTGCTGGAAGGGCAGGGTCTGGGAGGACTCATCCAGGACGAGGTCGGGGGTGAGGGAGACGCCGTAGCGGCCGGCCGCCCTGAGCAGGGCGTCCCCCTGGAGGGGCAGGGCCGCGAGGCCCCGGCTCGTCTGGACGTCCACGCCCCGGAGGGCGAGCAAGGCCGCCCCGCCCCGGGCCAGCCAGGCATCCACGCGATAGGCGGCATAGTCGTCCAGGGCGGCGTTCCCCAAGACGAGGAGGACCCTGGTGTCCGAGGGAATCTCCTGGCCAGGCTGGATGGGGTTGACGGTCCAGCCCGCCTGGATGAGGGCATCGTTCAGGTAGCGATAGTCGCTTTCCCAGGACTTGTCCGCGTCCCCCACGAGGACGGCCGCGATGGCCGATTTGCCGGTCACGGCCCTGTCCATGGCCTTGACGAGGTCGTACTCCAGGCTGGAGAGGTCGAGGACCCAGGGGAGAACCTCGCTCCGGCCCTGGTACTCGACGACGATGCCCGCATAGACGACGGCGACCCTGGGCTCGTTGGCGACGATGACCTGCATGCGCTGGGGCTGGAGGCCCAGGGACTCCAGGGCACCCGCCTGGCCCTTGGGGTCGAGGGCGGCAAAGGAGACCCTGCCCCGGCTGGCCTGGGCGAATTTCCGGAGGAAGTCCTCGACCTGGCGGGGGCCGGGCAGGCGGGCCGCGAGCTCCGGAGAGAGGTAGTAGGTGAGGCTCACCTTGTCCGGGAGGGCCCGAACATAGCCGCGGGAGGTGGCGGATATGCTGTAGCGCCTGTCCGAGGAGAGGTCGAGGACAAGGTGAAAGCGGTCGAGGACGAGGGCGGCCGCGCCTAGCACCGCGACGCTCAGCGCAAGGAGGACGAGGGTCTGGCTTCTGCCGATTCTGGCGTTCATTGGCTCAGCTCCATTTCCGGCGCCGGACATTCCAGGCCGTCAGGTAGAGGAAGAAGGTGGTCAGGACGAGGTAGAAGGCCAGGTCGCGGGTATCGAGGACCCCCCGGGCAAAGCCCTGGTTGTGGAAGGCCAGGGAAAGCCAATTGAGCAGGCTGGCCACGAGGCCCTGGGCCTGGAGAAAGCTTCCCACCTTGTCCACGAGGACAAAGAGGAGGAGGAGGAGGGTGGCGCCGACAAAAGCCGAGACCTGGTTCTTGGCGAGGGAGGAGACCCACTCCCCTATCGCGATCGAGGCGGCGACCATGAGGAGGGTCCCCGTGTACTGGGAGACGAGGACCCCCAGGTCGAGGCGGCCCACAAGGGAGATGGACAGCGGGACGCCCAGGGAGAGCAGGAGGGCCAGGCCCAGGACCACGAGGGAGGCCAGGAACTTGCCGATCACGAGCTCGGCCTCGGTAAAGGGCAGGGTGAGAAGGAGCTCATAGGTGCCTAGCCTCCTCTCCTCGGCCCAGGACCTCATGGTGACCGAGGGGATGAGGAAGCAGAAGACCAGGGGCATGAGGGCAAACCAGGCCGAGAGCTCGGCCTTGCCCCGGACAAAGAAGGCCTGGATCACAAAGAGCCAGACCGAGGTAAAGACCAGGAAGGCCCCGATCAGGATATAGGCCACGGGGGAATTGAAGGCCGAGCGGATTTCCCGGCGGGCTACGCTAAGGCTTCCCTTCATGCCCTGCCTCCTTCCTGGGTGAGCTTTACAAAGATCTCCTCGAGGGATAGACGGCGCCGGGTCATCTCCAGGATGGAAAACCCTGAAGCCACGGCCCAGTCAAAGACCCGTTCGCCGTTTTCGGCGATGTCGTTTTCGGCGCCGCTTTCATCGGCGGCCTTGGCCCAGGAAAGCTCGACCGCATAAGTCCCCTCCCCTTCGGCGACACAGTTGAGAACCGAGCGGAGGCCCGGGAGCCCTGAGAGCCTTTCAGCGAGGGCCTCGGCCTTGGGGGCCGCAGCCCTGGCGCGAAGGCGGAGGGACAGGCGCTCCTCGCCCTTGAGGGCCTCGCCAATGCTCGCGGGGGAGCCCTGGGCCGCCACCCTGCCCTCGTTGAGGATGACTACCTTCGTGCAGACCGCCTCGACCTCCTGGAGGATATGGGTCGAGAGGATGACGGTCTTTTCCTTGCCCAGCTCGCGGATAAGGCCGCGGATCTCCAGGATCTGGTTGGGGTCGAGGCCCGTGGTCGGCTCATCCAGGATGAGGACCTCGGGGTCGTGGAGTATGGCCTGGGCAAGGCCCAGGCGCTGGCGGAAGCCCTTGGAGAGGGCGTCCACGGGCCGGGACCAGACCGAGGCCAGGCCGCAGGCCTCTACAGCCCTTTCCAGGGCGGCCTTTCGGGCCGGGCCTTCAAGGCCCCGGGCGTCGGCGGCAAAACCCAGGTATTCCGCGGGGGTAAGGTCTGGATAAAGGGGGGCCGACTCCGGCAGATAGCCCAGGAGGCGCTTGATCTCCAGGGGGGACTCGGTCACGTCCAGGCCGTTGACCAGGGCCCGGCCCTCATCGGGGTAGTGGTAGCCGGTCAGGACCTTCATGATGCTCGTCTTGCCGGCTCCGTTGGGGCCAAGCAGGCCGAGGATCTCGCCCTTGCCCACCTCGAAGGAGACCCCCCGCACGGCCTCGGTGCTGCCGTAGCTCTTGCGGAGCTCTATGGCTTGAATCACGTTCCCTCCTTGGGGATGGCTCGATCCCCATAGCCCCCTCGAAGGGTAGCGGAGGCTGAGGGGATCGCGCCATGGAAAGCCGGACAGGCCGGCCAAGGTTACAGCCGGGACGGGCTAATCCAGGTATTCTATGGGAATCGCCAGACGGTCCCTGGAGAGGATCGTCCCGGGGAAGACCTCGAGGGCCTCGTCGAGGAGGAGCTTGAGCTCCCTCTCGGTATAGCGGGGGCTGTAATGGATCAGGGCCAGCTTCCTCACCCCCCCGGCGTCCCGGGCGATGGTGGCCGCCTGGACGGCGGTCATGTGCTTCTTTTCCACCGCGCTCTCGAGGAGGGCCTTCTCAAACATCCCCTCGCAGACGAGGAGGTCGGAGTTGGCAACCTCCCCGGAGATCTCCGGGAAATAGAGGCTGTCCGTCACATAGCTGAACTTGCGCCCCGAGCGCCTCGCCCCCATCACATCCCCGGGCTCGATGGTCCGCCCGTCCTCCAGGCTGAGGCTTTCCCCCGCCTGGAGGCGCGACCAGAGAGGCCCCCGGGGCACGCCGAGCTCGACGGCCTTTTCCGGGTGGAAGGCCCCGGGCCGGTCCTCCTCCTCCATGGCATAGCCAAAGCAGTTCTTGGTGTGCCTGAGCTGGAAGGCCCGGACGGAAAAGCCCTCGCCCTTCCAGACCACCTGGGGCTCGGTGATCTCTTTTACGATGATCTCGTAGTTGATGTACATGTCGAGGACCTTGCGGCTCTGGTCGATGTACTCGGCTATCCTGGGGGGGCCAAAGATGTAGAGGGGCTCGTCCCGGTCGACCTGGCTGGAGAGCATGAGGATGCCCGGCAGGCCCGTGACGTGGTCGGCGTGCATGTGGGACACGAAGATCGCGGTGATCTTTTTCCAGCGCAGGTTAAGGCGGCGGATCGAGACCTGGGTGCCCTCCCCACCGTCAAAGAGGAATAGTTCCCCCTCCCGCCGGAGGAGGACGCTCGTCAGGGCCCGCTGGGGGAGGGGCATCATGCCCCCGCAACCGAGGATAAAGGCTTCCAGGTTCATCGGGCCGAAATATACAGTGAAGCTAGGCCCTTGGGCAATCCGTACCCTGGCGCCCTAGAGCCGCAATATCAGTATGCCCGCGAGGAAGAGGATAAAGGGAAGGCAGAGGGCGAGGCCCGTCAGGAGGCGTCCCTCCCGCTTTTTGGGCCGGGGCAGGAGGAACCAGGCCAAGGCGCAGAGGCCAGCGAAAATCACCAGGAGCTTTCCCACCCGACCGTCCTCCCCTTCCCCTTCTAGGAAGGGCTGGCAGTATAGGGGATGGGGTTATCCGGAGGCAAGCCACCACCTTGTAGCCCCCCCCCCCTCCATGCGACACTCAGGCCCATGGATACATTCGCAAGCCTCGGCCTCTCCGAGGCCCTCGCCGGGGGGCTCGCGAGCCTCGGTTTCCCCGGCCCCACCCCAGTCCAGGCCTCGGCCATCCCGATCCTGCGGGCCGGCCGGGACCTTCTCATGGAGTCCGAGACCGGGACGGGCAAGACCTTTGCCTACCTAGCCCCGGCCCTGGAGCTCTGCTCCGGGGACGCAGGCCACCCCTCTCCCTTGGCCCTGGTCGCCGCCCCGACCCAGGAGCTGGCCGTCCAGATCGGCCGGGAAGCCGAGCGCCTGGCCGCGGCCTCGGGGCTTGGCCTGCGGTCGGTAGTCCTCCTGGGCGGCTCCCCCCTCTCCCGCCAGGCCAGCCTCCTCCACGGCCGGCCCGGCCTTGTGGTGGGCACCCTGGGCCGCCTGGCCGACCTTGTGGCCATGGGGGGCCTAAGGCTCAAGGACCTCAAGCTCCTCATCCTGGACGAGGCGGACCGCCTTCTTGTGCCTGAGACCGAGGAAGCCGCGACCACCCTCCTCTCCAAGGTTCCCCACAGCTGCGCCCGGGCCCTGGTGTCGGCCACCCTGCCCAAGAAGACCCGGGACAAGGCCGCGCCTTTTCTGCGGAACCCCGGGGTGGTCGAGGTCAGCGCCGAGAGGCCCGTCCTCGCGGGGACGATCGAGCACTGGTGCTTCTACTGCGATGGGCGCAAGCGCCTCGACTTCCTCCGCCGCCTAGAGGCCGCCCTCGAGCCTCCCCGCTGCCTAGTCTTTCTTTCCACCGCCGCCCGGGTGGAGTCCGCCGCCGAACGCCTCGTGGCCATGGGCCTCCCCGCGGCGGGCATCCACGCCAAGCTGGACAAGGAGGAGAGGCGGGTCTCCCTGGAGCGCTTTGCGGAGGGCAAGCTCCGATACCTCGTGACAAGCGACCTGGGCGCCCGGGGCCTCGACATAGCGGGCATCAGCCATGTGGTCAGCCTCGACCTCCCGGAGGAGCAAACCGTCTATATCCACCGGGCGGGCCGCACAGGACGCGCCGGGGCCACCGGGGTGTCCATAGTCCTTGCGGACGGGGTGGAGCTCAAGCGCGCCTCCCGCCTGGCGGTCAAGGAGGGCTTTACCTTCCACTGCCGCTTCCTCGAGGCGGGCAAGGTCATCGAGCCCACGAGCGAGGAATTCTTTGAGCGGGCCGAGAGGGCCGAGTCCGAAAAGGAAGCCCATCGGGGCCGAAGAATGAGCGAGGGCCCCAAGCCCTCCCGGGACGGCGAGAGGACCTTTGTCCCCCGGGGAAGCTATGCCCATCCCCGGGAGATGCCCCGGCCCCAGGACCGGGAGGAACGCAAGCCCTCGGCCCGAGCCTACACGCACCGGCCCCAGTCCCAGCCCACGCAGACGCCGCCGCCGCCTTCTCCGGCCCGGCGTCCCCCGGCCCCGGCCAAGCCCAGGGCCGAGCCGCGCCCCGAGACTGCGGCCAAGCCCGAGGCAAGACCCGAGGCCAAGCCCAGGACCAAAAAGCCTGATACCGGTAGGGGACGCTGGCCCCGGGCCAAGAGCTAGACTATGCCTAGGGTCCCTAGGCCCCCCGCCCTCGATCCCTACCTCCTCTCCCTCCTCACTGCCTCCCGGGCCCTGCCCGAGGAGGCGAGGAATGAGTTGGGCAACCCGTCCTTCGAGTCCGCCCAGGCCCGGATCCTCATAGTGCGCCTTTCCCCCTGGAAGGATGTGGACAGGTCCTCGGCCCATCTATTCCTCTTTTCTGAAACCCGGGCCGCCCTGCCCGGGGCCTTTATCGATTTTGCCTTTCTGCCCGAGCGCCAAGACCGGGAGGTCTTGCAGGACCGCGAGATCCTGCGGGACCGCGAGGGACAGACCCTGCCCTGGTTCTATGGCATTGCCTCCGGACGGAGCCCCGCCGATTTTGACCTCGTCCTCGTGTCCAACGCCTTTGGCCTCGAGCTCGTCAACCTCGGGGCCCTCCTCACAAGCTCGGGCCTGCCTACCCGGGCCTCGGCCAGGAAGGGCCGGGAAGACCTGCCCATCCTCATCCTGGGCGGATCCAACGCCGCGGCCTGCGGGCCCCTCTTCGACGAGGCCGACGACTCCCTGGTGGACGGCCTATTTGTGGGCGAGGGGGAAGGGGCCGTGGGCGTCCTCGCGGCCTGCCTGACGGCCCCGGGCCTTGCCCGCAAGGAAAGGCTCGAGGCAGCCGCCGCCAAGGTCCCGGGCTTCCACCCGGCCCTCCATCCCGCTTCCCCGCCCATGAAGGCCCGGATCCTCCGAGAGGCCCCCCCTCCCCTCGTGCGCCCTCCCCTCCTCTCCTCTCCCGAGGCGGGCACGACGAGGCTCCAGATCACCGCGGGCTGTCCCGGGCTCTGCTCCTTCTGCTTTGAGGGCTGGGACCGCAGACCCTACCGGGAAAGGCCCCTGGCCGAGCTCATCGCCGCGGCCCGGGAGCTCAAGCGCAACACCGGGGCGGACAAGCTCGAGGTCTATAGCTTCAATTTCAACACCCATGAGGAGATTGCGGCCCTCATCTTTGAGCTGGGACGGATCTTCCGGCGGGTGAGCCTCATGAGCCAGCGCCTGGACATCCTGGCCCATACCCCGGGCCTCCTCAGGGCCGAGCTAGCCGCGGACAAGCGCTCCTTTACCCTCGGGATCGAGGGCATCTCCGGCCGCCTCAGGGCCTGGTATCGCAAGGGCCTCTCCGGGGCCGAGCTGGAGACCCTCCTGGACGGCCTCGTGGCCAAGGGCATCCGGGAGCTCAAGCTTTTCTACATCATCGCCGGAATCGAGGAGGAGGAGGACCTGGAGGAATTCCGGGCCTTTACCCTTGGCCTGGCCGCCCGGAGGGAAAAGTCGGCCCCGGGCCTGCGCATCGTCGTCTCCTCAGGCTGGCTGGTGCGCCTGCCCCGCACCCCCCTCCAGCACGCCCCCCTGGCCCTCAATCCCCGGATCCTGGATCGCATAACCCGAGGCTTGGAGGAGGCCTGCGCCGAGGCGGGCATCGACTTCCGCCTGGCGGCCCATTTTGACGAGTACTGCGCCGACCAGCTTCTCTCCCTGGGCTCGGGCTCCCTCCTGCCCTGGCTCGAGGCCTGCCCTCGGGAGGGCTTTGTCTACGACGGCAGCCTTGGCCGGGAGGTCTGGCCCTCCCTGGAGGCCGCGGCCCGGGCCTCGGGCCTCCTGGGGCCGGCCTTCCTGGGGGAAAAGGGCCCGGATTGGCGGCCCCCCCTGGCCTTCCTCGACCTCGATTCGGAGACCCTCCACCGGGAATACCTTGAGGCCAAGGCCTGGAAAGACCGCCAAGCCTGCCTGGGCGGCGACTGCGGGGGCTGCGGGGCCTGCCCCGACGGCCAGGCCATGGCCTTTATCACGGGCCACCTCACCGGGGAGGCCAGCCCGGAGAATGTGGATCGCATAACCCGTCTCACGGCGGCAAAGGCGGCCTTCAGGGCCGTACATGTGGACCTCGTCCTGCCCCCGGGACTCGCGGGCTCGACCCCGGCCTACAAGGCCGCCTGGGTCCTCAGGCGGGTCCTGGCCGCCGGGGAGGGCTCCGAGCTCCAGGTCTTTGAGGCCCGGGACTCAGGCTATGCCGAGGACGGCGCCTTTGGCTTGCCCGGAGGCTATACAGGCCCCACATCCTTTGCCCTCTACGGCCCCAGGACCGAGGCGGTCCTGGGCCTGGCCCAAAAGGCAGGTTATGCGCCTTCAACCTTGGGGCCCGATGGCCTGCCCCTGGCTCCCGGGCGTCTCCGGCTGTCCCTGGCCATACCCAGGCGGGAGGGCCCGGGCAGGGACGAGGAGGCCCTTGAGGCCTTCCGCCGCTGGCTCGAGAGCCTCTCCATAGCTGCCACAGAGCTCGCCGCCCCGGAGGGCAGGACTTTCAGGATATCGCCCAAGGACTTGAGAAAGGACCTGGTGCTGGAGGCTGGCTTTGCCTGGGCCGGGGACAGCACCAGGCTGCTGCTCGGCCTGGGACCCAAGGCCAGGCTCACGGCCTTCCTGGACCTCCTGGGCAGGAGGGGGCCGGGCACCAAGGTCGAGATCCTGCCGGGCTAGAAGCTTTCGGGCTCCTAGATAGTGTCCAGGCTGGCCAGGCGGCGGTCCAGGGCGGCGATATCCTCGGCGCTGCGGCCGCTCGTGCGGACCGCATGGCCCAGGGCCTCCTCGATGGCGGAGAAATCGGCGATCAGGACCTCGATCCTCGCGGCCAGCCCCTCGGAGAAGCCCCGGATGCCCACCAGCTTGCCCGTGCCCGCCTCAATGCCCCCGAGGGAGCCCTCGACTTCCCCTCCCGAGCGCCGGGCCAGCTCCACGAGGCCTGCGGCCTTGGTGTCCACCTCCGAGGCCTCGGAGGCCACCTGGCCCAGGCCATCCAGGATGGAGCCCAAGGCGTCAAAGGTCTTGCGCACTTCCCCGGAGAGGGCGAGGGTCTGCCGGCCAAAGCGCTCCACCGCCTGGGCCGAGGAGGCGGCCGCGCCGCTGCTCTCCCTCAAGGCCTCCTCGATACGGCCTATCTGGCCCTTGGTGGCCTCGGCGAGCTTGCGGACTTCCTGGGAGATCACGGAAAAGCCCTTGCCCGAGGCCCCCGCGTGGGCGGCCTCGATGGAGGCGTTCATCGCAAGAAGCCCGATATTCTCCGAGATGTCCCCGATGCCCCCGGCGGCCTCCAGGACATTGGCGCCCGAGAGCCTCACCCGCTCAACCCCGAGCTTGAGGCCCTCGAGGTCCCGGGTCTGCTGCTCCGAGGTGGCCAGGACCGAGGAAATGGTGGATTTTTCCGCCTCCGCCAGCTGGGCCAGGCTCGTGACCGTGGAGGCTATGCGGCCGAGGACCTCGTTGGTTTCCCCGAGGAGGGCGCTTTCCTCGCCCACTGCCAGCTTGAGGCTGCGGGACCTCTGGACCAAGCCCTGGTTGGCCGCCTCGGCCCCCCGGATATCCTCGGCGAGCTCCCTGGACTCCGACCGGAGTCCCTCGAGGGCCAGGCGTATCTCCCGGGAGCGGTCCCGGCTCGCCTCCGAGGCGGTCTGCAGCTCTAGGCCCGTGGCCAGGGCCGTCCGGCTTCCCGCCAGCAGACCCGTCAGGGCCTCGGCCCGGGCGCGGCTCTGGCGGTTTTCCGCCTCCGCCAGCTCGACCAGCTCATGGTTGAGCCTGGCCATGAGGAGGACCACGAGGCTCACCGAAAGGATGATGAGAAAGATCGTGACCGCTATCGAGAGGGTCTCGGGATTCCTCATCAGCTCCGTGGGCTGGATGACCACAAAAAACCAGAGGACGTAGAGGGCAGTCCCGCTGAGGATGTAGACCGTGACCTGCCTCCGCTCCAGGGCCACCATGGAGTCAGCCACGAGGCCGCCCAGGAGGTAGAGACCGAATCTGTAGATATCCTCCGGAATGGGATAGGGGAGGAGGAAGCCGATCCAGGCGACGTTGAGGAGGGGGCCGAGGCCGCCCACATAGGAGGCGGCCCGGAATTTGCCTTTCTTAACCAGGAAGAGAGAGGCCAGAAAGAATACCTCGGTGCAGGCGACGGCGACGACAAAGCGGCCAAAGACCCCCGGGTTGGCCCGGTAGCGCATGAGGGCCGCGGCCAGAAAATAGAAGATGAGGAGGATGTCCATCCAGACCAGGAAGGGTATCCTGCGGGTCGTGGCGGCGGCGAGGCCGTGGCGGGAATCCCGAGGAAAGAAATACTCCATCATCTTCATAGGCTGTCCACGGCGGGCCTGGCGTCGCTTGGATCGGCCTCGTACCGGGCCATCGAGGTATCGGTCTCAAAGACCTCAACCGCCGAGAGGGGAGCCCCTGGCAGGAGCTTGGAAAGCCGATGGAAAATCCAGGCTGCGATCCTCTCCGCGCTCGGATCCCCGGCAAACTCGGGAATATCGTTGAGAAGGCTGTGGTCCAGGGCTCCGAGGACTTCCCTCAAGGCCCCCTTGAGGGCTCCAAAATCCAAGAGCATACCGCCCTCATCGAGCTCTTGGCCCCGGGCATAGGCCCGGACCAGGTAATTATGGCCATGGAGGCGCTCACACTTGCCATGATAATGGGTGAGGAAATGGGCAGCCGCAAAGGAGGCCTCGACTCGGACTGTATACACTTGATCCTCCATGGAGAATATAGTCCAAAGCCGGAAGTCTGAAAAGCCGAGGACTTTTGGGCTATACTATGTCCATGGCCGGCAATCACCGCCATGGGAGGAAAGCATGAAACGCCGTTCCGTGATCCTTATTGTCCTGTTTCTGACCCTCGCCACCCTCGGCCTGGGTGCCCAGGTGAGATTTGACGTGGGGGTCGACATTCCCCGAGGCGTAGGCGCCGTGGTGGGGTCGAACGTGGACACTGCGGATTTTTCCAGCCTGGCTTCGAGCTTTTTCCCCTTCCCTGAGGCTACGGTCTATTACCGCTTTGGAGAGGGCACGGTCACCGGGGGCATAGGCCTGCGCGCCTTTACCTTGATCGTAGAGACCATCGCCTGGCCCAACGCCTTTGTGGAAGTGACCCTGGGCCCTGTAGCTATCGAGGCCCAGGTGGGCGGCGGCCTTTTTGGCCTGATCGGCATCGCCAACGATGTCCAGTTCGGCAAGATCTTTTTCCCCGACCTCTCGGCCTGGTTCAAGATCGGCAAGAGCTTCCGCCTCGGCGCCGGAGCCATGGGCATCTTTTTGCCCGGTTCCGACGTCTCGGTCGACCTTCCCTTTGTCTACTATTTTGGGGCTAAGTTTACCATCTTGAACTAAAGGTCTCCTTTCCGGGCCCGGCCCTCCTCTTGCGATTGGCCTGGGCCCGGTGCTAAGGTAGGCCATGCCAGCATGTCTTAGGGACCTCCTCCATGGGGTCGACGTACTCGAAGCGCGGGGTCCCTTGGACGCCGAGATCACTTCCCTCGCCTACGATTCCCGCCAGGTGACCCCCGGAGCCCTCTTCTTCGCCCTGCCCGGCCTCCACGCCGACGGCCGGGCCTTTATCGCCCAGGCCCTGGCCGCGGGCGCCCGGGCCATAGTCCACGAAGGGGAGCTCGAGACCTACCAGGAAGGCTTGGCCTATCTGCGGGTCGAGTCGAGCCGCCGGTCCATGTCGCCCATCGCCTCGGCCTTCCACGGCCAGCCCTCCCGATCCCTGGGCGTGATCGGCGTGACCGGCACCGAGGGCAAGTCCACCACGGTCTACCTGATCTGGCAGCTCCTGGGCCTCCTGGGCAAGGAAGCGGGCTTTTTCTCCACCGTCAACTCGGACACCGGGGAGGGAGAGAAACCCAACCCCGAGCACCAGACTACACCCGAGGCTCCCGCGGTCCAGCGCATGCTCTCCCAGATGGTCCAGGCCGGCTACGGCTATGCCGTTGTCGAGTCCTCCTCCCATGGCCTCTCCCCCCGGCTCAACCGCCTAGGGGACGTGGCCTTCGATGTGGGAGTCTTCATGAACGTGACCCACGAGCACCTGGAGTTCCACGGGAGCTGGGAGCAGTACCGGGACGACAAGGCCAATCTCTTCCGGGCCTTGGATAGCCACAGCCACCTCAAGAGCCTCGCCTCGGGCCAGGCCGAGCTGCCCTCCTTTGGGGTGGTCTGCGCCGACGATCCCTCGGCTCCCTATTTTGCCCAGGCTACGGGAAAGCGGGTCCTAAGCTTTTCCACCAAGGGCAGGAAGGCCGATTTCCAGGCCCTGGACATACACAGCGACGAGGCCGGGGCGAGCTTTGTGATCCTAGCCGAAGGCCGGAAATGTCCTGCGAGGATCGAGCTTCCGGGGGCTTTCAATGTGGACAATGCCCTGGCGGCCCTCATCGCCGTCTCGGGCATCCTGGGCCAGGACTGGGCGGGCCTTGTCCCCCTCCTTCCCAGGCTAAGGCCCGTCCTGGGCAGGATGACCCGGGTCAGCGCTGGCCAGCCCTTTGAGGTCATCGTGGACTATGCCCATACCCCCTCGTCCTTCCAGGCCGTCTTTCCGCCCCTCCGGGCCCGGGCTCCGGGGAGGATGCTCTGCGTCTTTGGCTCCGGGGGCGAAAGGGATGTGGAAAAGCGCCCCCAGCAGGGCCGCATAGCCGCCGACTACTTTGACGTGGTCATCCTCTCCGATGAGGACCCCCGGGGGGAGGACCCCACGGAACTCCTCGAGATGATAGCCGCGGGCTGCCCGGAAAAGCGCCGGGGGGAGGAGCTCTTTGTGATCCCCGACCGGCCCACGGCGATACGCAAGGCCTTTGAGCTCGCCCAGCCGGGGGACATCGTGATGCTCCTTGGCAAGGGCCATGAGAATTCCATCATCTACCGCAATGAGACCCGGCCCTACGACGAGATAGGCTGCGCGCTTTCGGTCCTCGCCAGCCTCGGATACAAGGAGAAGGCATGAGAAAGGTTGTTGTCCTCTACGGAGGCAGGTCGGGGGAGCATGAGGTATCGAGGATCTCCGCGGCCAGTGTCGTGAGGCACCTCGATCCCCAGGCCTATACGCCTATCCTTGTGGGCATCCGCAAGACCGGGGAATGGGTCCTCCAGAGGCCGAGCCTGGCCGACGAGGTCCGGGGCGGGCGGAGTCCCCTTCCCATCGAAGATGGCCCCCTCGTCCTCACCAGCCCCGGGAAGGGACTGCTCCAGGAAACCTGGGGCCGGGTGGAAGCCTTGGCCTGCGACATAGTCTTCCCCGTACTCCACGGGACCTTTGGGGAGGACGGAATTATCCAGGGCCTCCTCGAGGCCGCGGGCCTGCCCTATGTCGGGGCTGCGGTCCTGGGCTCGGCCCTGGGCATGGACAAGGAAAAAGCCAAGATCATCTGGAAGGCCCAAGGCATACCCGTCCTGCCCTGGATCTGCGCCCGAAAGCGGGACCTGGAGCCAGGCCGGCTCGAGGCCCTGGTGGCCCGGGTTGGCGAGGAATTGGCCTGGCCGGCCTTCGTCAAGCCCGTGTCGGCGGGATCCTCGGTGGGCGCGGCCAAGGCCGAGGGCCCCGGGAGCCTAGCCGCTGCCTTGGCGGCCGCCCTCGAATGGGACGAGAGGGCCCTGATCGAGCCCTTCTGCGCCGCCCGGGAGATCGAGTGCTCAGTCCTGGGCAACACCGGGGGAGCGACAAGGGCCTTTGCCCCAGGTGAGGTTGTCCCTAGCCATGAGTTCTACGACTACGAGGCCAAGTACATCGACCCCGACGGGGCCCGCCTCGACATCCCCGCCCGCATACCCTCCGAGGTCTCCAGCCTGGTGATGGACCTCGCCATCAAGGCCTATGAGGCCCTCGAGATCACAGGCCTCTCCCGGGTCGACTTCTTCCTCGCCAAGGAAGGCGAGGGCCTCTGGCTCAATGAGGTCAACACCCTGCCGGGATTTACCTCCATCTCCATGTATCCCAAGATGTGCGACGCCGGTGGCCTCCCCTATCCCGAGCTCCTCTCCCGCCTCATCGACCTGGGCTATGAGCGCCACGCGGTCCGCCAGGGACTCAAGTTCAGCTACCAGGGCGCATAAAGATGCAGATTAAGTAAATATTTATAAAGCAAATAATTACTACTATTTCAGTGGCGGCGCCCCAGGGCCAATGCTATACTGCCTCCAGGTTCCCAAGGACTCCTTGCCCTAGCAGGGCAAGGCCATCCTCAGGGGGACAAGGAGGTCTTTCCATGAAAAGCCAGGACTATATCGCCCTGGACGAGAAGTACGGCGCCCACAACTACCATCCCCTGCCGGTGGTCATATCCTGGGCCGAAGGCTGCAGGGTCCGCGACCCGGAAGGGAAGCAATACTATGATTTCCTCTCAGCCTATTCCGCGGTCAACCAGGGCCACCGCCACCCGGCCATAATCCAGGCCGTCAAGGACCAGCTCGACGCGGTGACCCTGACGAGCCGGGCCTTCCACAACGACAAGATGGGCCTCTTCCTCCAGAAGCTCTGCGACTTCACGGGCTACGAGATGGCCCTCCCCATGAACACCGGGGCCGAGGCTGTCGAGACCGCCCTCAAGGCCGCCCGCCGCTGGGGTGTCGAGAAGAAGGGCGTCCAGAACGGCAAGCAGGAGATCATCTGCGTGGAGGAGAACTTCCACGGCCGGACCATAGCGGTCATCTCCATGTCCAACGACCCCGACTCCACCGTCAACTATGGCCCCTATGTGACGGGCTTTGTCCGGGTGCCCTATGCCAAGGCCGAGGCTATCGAGGCGGCCGTCACTCCCAACACGGTGGCGGTGATCATCGAGCCCATCCAGGGCGAGGCCGGAGTCTACGTTCCCCCCGTGGGCTACCTCAAGGCCGTCCGGGACATCTGCACCAAGCACAAGATCCTCTTCATCTGCGACGAGATCCAGACGGGCTTTAGCCGCACGGGCAAGCGCTTTGCCTGGCAGCATGAGGACGCGAGGCCGGACATCATGTGCCTCGGCAAGGCCCTTGGCGGCGGCATCATGCCGATATCGGCCATCGTGGCCGACCATGAGGTGATGGACGTCTTTACCCCCGGCACCCATGGCTCCACCTTCGGCGGGAACCCCCTGGCCTCGGCCGTGGGGATCGCGGCCCTCAAGGTCCTTGTGGACGAGAAGCTGGACGAGAACGCCGAGCGCCTGGGCAAGATCTTCCGGGACGAGCTCAGGAAGATCAGCTGCAAGAAGATCGTCGAGGTGAGGGGCAAGGGCCTCCTCAACGCCGTGGTCTTCGAGAAGGGCTTTGAGGCCTGGAATGTCTGCATCGCCCTCCGGGACGCGGGCCTATTGGCCAAGCAGACCCACGGGAACATTATCCGCTTTGCCCCTCCCCTCGTGATCACCGAGAAGGAGCTCCGGGAAGCCATAGAGATAATCCGCAAGGTCTTTACGGCCCTCTAGACCAAAGGCGGCCCCGCGGGGCCGCCTTTTTTTGCCCCGCGGGAAGCGGGGACTCGGTCAGGATAGGCCAAGGGCCTTTAGCCGGGCTATACTTTGGTCCATGGACTTCAACGAGAAAATCCAGCAGCTCCGCAGGAAAAGCGGGCTCACCCAGGAGCAGCTGGCCGAGCGGCTCTTTGTGTCCCGGGTGACCGTATCCAAATGGGAATCCGGAAGGGGCTATCCCAATATCGAGTCCCTCAAGCTCCTTGCCAAGGTCCTCGAGGTCTCGATAGATGAGCTGCTCTCCACGGATGAGCTCCTTCTCATGGGCGAGCGGCAGATGGAAAGGGTGAAGAGCGACTTCAAGACCCTCGTCTTCGGCGTATTGGACTTTGCCCTGGTCCTCTACCTCGTCCTGCCGGTCTTCGCCGAGCGCCGGGGGGACCGCTTTGAGCTCCTTGCCCTGCCCGCCTTAAGCACCGGCTCCCAGGCGATTTCCGCGGTGTCCTACCTGGTCGTCGTGGGCACTGCCCTCTTTGGGGTCCTGGAGCTGGCCCTGCAGAACCTCCAGGCCTCGGCCTGGGTCCGCCTCAGGATGCCGGTCTCGGCCTCCCTTTCCGTCCTGGGGATCTTCTTTTTCCTCATGACCCGATAGCTCTATGCCTGCGCCTATATGCTCTGCATCCTCCTCCTCAAGGGAATGCTGCTGATAAAGAAGACATGATGCGAAAAGTATCGGGGATGTAAACAAGCGTTTCTGGCCGCTACCCTCGGGCCGATGCTTTCCTTCCTTGGCAGACCCCATCCGGACCTGATCCGGAGGGGACCAAGGGAGAAGCCCCATGATCGGAAGACTCTTAGCCTCAACCCTCCTCGCCGCTTTCTCGCTGTCCGCCCTTTCGGCCCAGGCCGAGGGGATTCTGTTCTGTGAAGCCGTCCCCGGCCTGGCAGGCCCTGGACAGGCTGTCCCTGGAGAGTCGCCACCCTTCAGCATGAGTGCAGGCCTCGATGGAGGTCTCTTATTCCTCGGCCTAGGCCTAGCCGGGGCATCCCTGATCGCCGAGGCTGCCCAGCCGGAGAGTTTCCCGGCCCCTAGCCCAGGCGGCTTGAGCCCCGAGGCGGTCCAGCCTTGGGAGCGCGGCCTCATGGCTCCCTATTCCCGGTCCCTGGACAAGCTGGGGACAGGCCTCTCAATCGCCGCCCTCTTGACCCCGGGGCTAGCCCTGTTTGCCCCCCGGGAGGAATGGGGCACCCTGGGGGCCATGTATGGAGAGACCCTCCAGCTTGCCTACGGCATAAAGGAACTGGGGAAGGCCCTCGTGGGCCGTCCTCGACCCTACATGTACTTTCCGGGCTATCCCCTGGAGTCCATCGAGGACGGGGAATGGGACGAGTCCTTTCCCTCGGGACATGTAGCCCTGGCCTTCGCGGGGGCCAGCTTTGCCGCCTATGTCCTAGGCGCGCGCTTCCCCGGCTCGGAGTTCCTTCCGCCGGTCATCGCCACGGGCTACGCCCTGGCCCTGGGCACGGCGGCCTGCCGCATCGCCAGCGGGGATCACTTCCTGTCCGACGTCCTCGCGGG
>JAKPBN010000123.1 GCA_029778945.1 Spirochaetota bacterium | reverse complement strand
GATGGGCGAGCTGGCCGACTTTCTGCCCTCGGTCTTGGAAGTGCTCATCGACGAGAGGGACCGCTACCTCGCCGCCAAGATCTACGAGGCCGCCGTGTCGGCCAGCCCCGCCGAGGGCAGGCCCGCGGCCCTGGCCGTCGTCGGGGCAGGCCATCTTGGGGGCATCGAGACCTGGCTTGGGAAATTCCAGGAGGGCTCGGCATCGACGGACGTGAGCTCCCTCGAGGAGCTGCCCAAGCCCTCGCCCTGGACCAAGATCCTGGGCTGGGCCATACCCCTGGCTATCGTGGGCCTCATAGTGGTCGGCTTCTTCAAGTCGGGCTTTGACACGAGCCTTGCCCTCCTTGTCCGCTGGGTCCTCTTCAACGGCACCCTGGCGGCCCTGGGCTCCCTCCTCTGCCTGGCCCACCCCCTCACCATCCTTGTGACCTTTGTGGCCGCCCCGATAGCGACCCTCAATCCCTTCGTCGGGGTGGGGCTCTTCGCCGGCCTCTGCGAGGCCTTCCTGCGCAAGCCCCGGGTATCGGACTTCGAGTCCCTCACGGATGACGTGACAAGCCTGAGGGGCTTCTACCGGAATCGCATAACCCACATTCTCCTGGTCTTCTTTGCCTCAAGCATAGGCGGGATGATAGGCAACTTTATTGTCCTGCCCCTCATGGTCAAGGCCCTGGGGGGCTGATAGCCCCTCTTGGCTCCGTGCTAGAATCGCCCCCTGATCCCACGTTCGAGAACCATCCTGGAGGAAATCATGGAAGCATGCCCCTGCGGCTCTGGCAGGAAATATGAAGAGTGCTGCGGTCCCTACATCTCAGGCAAGGCCAAGGCCCCTAGCGCCGAGGCCCTCATGCGGGCCCGCTACTCGGCCTACGCCAAGGGCGAGGTGGACTTTATCGTCTCCTCCTGCCACCGGGAGGAGGGGGATGGCGGCATCGACCTCGAGGCCACCAAGCGCTGGAGCGAGGGCTCCAAGTGGCTGGGCCTCAGGATCCACCGGGTGGAGAAGGGCAGTCCCCTGGATGACAAGGGCCTCGTGGAATTCAGCGCCACCTATGAGCAGGGGGGCCTCCGGGAGGAGCACCACGAGATCGGCTCCTTTGTGAAAAAGGATGGGACCTGGCTCTATGAGTCCGGGGAGATCGTGCCCACGACGGTCGTGCGCAGCTCCCCCAAGGTGGGGCGGAACGATCCCTGCCCCTGCGGGAGCGGCAAGAAGTACAAGAAGTGCTGCGGGGCCGCAGACTAGGCTCACAGGGCC
Source organism: Spirochaetota bacterium (assembly GCA_029778945.1). Lineage (GTDB taxonomy): Bacteria > Spirochaetota > Spirochaetia > Treponematales > Rectinemataceae > JANYKC01. The sequence goes on along the minus strand of JAKPBN010000123.1, from coordinate 7,542 downwards.
AAACCCAGCTAGACCCCTTGCGCCAGGCGGGACATGGTGCTTGACTGGAGGCACCATGAAATACCGCAAGCTGGGAAACACGGGCCTCATTGTCAGCGAGCTGGCCCTTGGGACCATGCAGTTCGGCAAGGCCATGAACATGGGCGGCCTCGACCAGGCGGCCACCACCGCCATGGTGAGGTTTGCCCTGGACCGGGGCATCAACTTTGTGGACACCGCGGATGTCTATAGCCGCGGAGAGTGCGAGACCCTCCTGGGGGAAGCCCTGAAGGGTGTCCGAGAGGACATAGTCCTGGCTACCAAAGCCCGCCTCCCCATGGACGGCAACTTTAACCATTCCGGGGCCACCCGGGTCAACCTGATGCGGGAGATCGAGGCGAGCCTTCGGCGCCTCAGGACCGACTACATCGACCTCTACCAGATCCACGGCTGGGACTCCAACACGCCCCTGGAGGAGACCCTGAGGACCCTGGACGACCTAGTTAGGCAGGGCAAGGTCCGCCATATCGGCCTGTCCAACTACCTGGCCTGGCAGGCCGACCGGGCCCTGGCTGTCCAGGAGCGCCTGGGCCTGGAAAAATACGCCACCGCCCAGATGTACTACAGCCTCGTGGGCCGCGGCCTCGAGCACGAATTTGTCTCCTGCGCCGAGTACAACGGCCTGGGGATCCTCGTCTGGAGCCCCCTGGCCGGGGGCTTCCTCTCAGGCAAGTACGACCGCAACAACCCCGCCCCTGCGGGTACCCGCTTTGCGGAGGCCGGCAACTTTGTCCCCGTGGAAAAGGACCAGGCCTATCGGGTGATCGAGGTCCTCAAGGTGATTGCCGCCGACCACGCCTGCAGCCCCGCCCGAGTATCCCTGGCCTGGCTCCTCTCGCGCCCGGCGATCAGCAGCGTGATCATCGGCGGCCGGACTCACGAGCAGCTCGCGGACAACATCGCCGCGGTCGACCTGGACCTCTCCCAGGAGGAGCTGGACCGCCTGGACGCCATCTCCGATCCCGGCACACCCTATCCCAAGTGGATGGTCCTCCAGCTTGACATGGCCGAGGATCCCCGGCCAAGGGTCCTCCACCCGGAGCGCTACCTTGAGGGTGGGCCCTGGAAAGACCGCCGTACCGAGGGCTGGAACAGCTAGGAGGGCCGGATGGACTTATTCCGCAAGCCGAAGGCTGCCCCACCGGTCCCTCAGCGGCCCAATTTCGAGACCTCCATGAAAAAGAGCATCCGACGGTCCTTCTGGCAGATCAAGAGCGGACCCTTCGAGCACTATTCCCTGCATGGCTTCCAGTTCCTGATCGACGAGTTGGTCGAGGCCCTGGGCTTTGACAAGGAAGACCGGGAGGCGGTCTATTTAGTCACCTTTGGCGTCCACGAGATCGAGGATTATCATCTCAAGCTCCGAAAAGAGCGGGGCGGCGGGGAGGTCGTGGATTTCAGCGTCGTCGAGAACAGGTTCGGCCAGAATCGCGACCCTGGCTTCCTGCCCAGCCAGATGTTCCTCAAGATGGACTACGCCTTCGACACCCTCTACCTGAGGATCCGCAAGTCAGAGCTCGCCGTGCTCTGGTTCCTGCGGGAGGTGGAGGGGGCCTGATCCGCCGCCCTAGGCATTCTCCTCGATCGTCCCAGGCTTCCTCTTATAGCAGCCCTCGATCACCGAGCGGATCTCGCCCAGCCTCTCCTCCGAGAGGAGGACAAAGAGGCTGTCCCCGGGCAGGACGATCGTCGAGCCCGAGGGTGGAATGACCTGCTTGTCCCGGCTCACCATCGTGATCGTGGTGTCCGCTGGCAGGCCCATCTTGGATATCGCACAACTTCCCTCGAACTGGTCCTCGTCCAGGCGGATCTCCACGAGCTCATAGCTGGTATTGCTTATGGTCACGAGCTCCATGGTCTGCTCCGGCTTGGGCTTTATCCTCGAGCCCAGCTTGAAGAGATCGACCAGCTTGCCAATGGTCGTGCCCTGGACGACCATGGAGAGGGCCACCGCGAAAAAGACCACGTTGAAGATCGCGTGGTCCCCATCGAGGCCGGCCGCCGCCGGATAGGTCGCGAGGACTATGGGGACGGCCCCCCGGAGCCCGCTCCAGGACAGGAAGAGCTTTTCCTTCAAGGAGAGCCCGGATCCGGGGGTGCAGAGCAAGACGGCCAGGGGCCTGCCCACGAAGGTCATGACACCGAAAATGATGACGCCGGGCAGCCAGATCGAGGCGAACTGGCGCGGGAAGGCCAGGAGGCCCAGGAAGACGAAGAGGCCTAGATTGGCGATGAAGGAGAGGGTGCCCACAAAGGTCGAAAGGCCATTCCGGAAGGGAAGCTTATTGTTTCCCATGACCAGGCCGGTGAAGAAGACCGATAGCATGCCCGAGGCCTTGCAGAGGTCGGCCAGGCCAAAACTCAGGAACATGAAGCCTATGAGGAGTATGTAGTAATAGCTGTTATCGATATTCCGCACCTTGCGGAAGAGGAAGACGGCGGCGAAGCCTATGAGCAGACCGAAGCCCACCCCTGCCCCGAGCTGCCAGACCAGGTGGAGGATGGAGGTCAGGGTGCTCGTCTTCTCCCCCATGACAAGGTTGATGACGAAGCCCGTGGAGATGATGGCCATGGGATCGTTGGCCGCCGACTCGATCTCCGAGATCGAGGAGACCTTCGCCCGTATCGATCTCGTGCGCAGGATGGAAAAGACGGCGGCCGCGTCGGTCGAGGATATGATCACGGCCACGAGGATGGCCTTGGGGAGGGGCCAGCCGGAGAGGAGGGAGAAGAGGATGCCCGTGGCTCCGGCGGTGACGAGGATGCCCACGGTGGCTAGGAGGCTCGTGGGCACCACGACCGAGCGGAAGGTCTTGGCGCTGGTTCCGAAGCCGCCGGCGAAAAGGATGAACACAAGGAGGATATTCGCCAGGTTTTTCCCAAAGCTGGCGTCGTCAAAGTATATGAGCCCCGTCACGTCGCTGCCGAATATCAGGCCCGTGGCCAGGGCGATGATTATGAGGGGGACATTGAGCTTGTGGGAAAGGCTCGCGACAAAGACCACAAAGATCAGGATGATGGATATGATCAGGACCACGTCGACCTCTCAATTGGGTTTATATCAGCTTTTATCGAGCACATAGAGCCTCTCCCTTACATGTAGGCTGCGGCTCCTCAGGTTACGGCTACCCCGGAAAGTATTGTATTTTTTTTCCAGAACGTCCAGCTTCCCATGCCTCTCCAGGAGTGCCAGCATGGCTTCGTCGGGGATAAAGCCCTCGGAATTGAAGGACACCAGGACGAATTTCGCCTTGACCGCCCCCACGAGGTCCTCGAGGGCCCGGGCCGCCCAGGCCGCCCGGTTGTAGAGGGATCGGCGCCAGTGCCTGGGTATGCCGGAGACCCGGGATATCACCTTGGGCTCCTCGTAGTCCACGAGGAGGTTGAGCATAAAGTAGTTCGATCCATAGGGATGCTGGTTGTAGGGCGGGTCGAGATAGGCGATATCGACCTCGGGCAGGCCGGGCGCAAGGAGGTTTGCGTCCCCCTGGAGAACGAGGGACTCGCAGGAAAAGGCCGAGAGGACCGGCGCCTGAAGCCTGATGTCGCCCTTGATCCTCGACAGGGCATCCCCCTTGCGGCCCCCAAACTGGCCCAGGCCGGTCTCCGGGTTCTTGTAGAAGCCCTTGAAGACCCCCGAGGTGTTGGCGTGGACCGAGGCCTCGGCCAGGAGGGGCCCGAGAAAGAAGGGCTGGAGGCCCTGGGGGAGGCTCCCGATCATCGTCCGGGCCGTGTCGAGATAGAGGGCGTTGCGCCTCGTGTAGAAAACCCTCTCACCGGGCGCTATGGACTCATCCGAGCGAGGCGCGTAGAGGCGGGAAAGGATGCCCTCCTCGAGTTCCCCCGCCTCGAGGCGGCCCTGGATCCACCGGGCGGCCTCCTCGTAGTCCTTCAAGGGAAAGTCCTCCCGGTTGCATAGGTAGCACCGGGAGATCACCCGGGCGTAGTCCTCCAGGTCGTTGGCCACGAGGAGGCGGGCCCGGGACTTGAGGAAGCGGGAGACTATGCCCGAGCCGGAGAAGGCATCCAGGATATCGAGGCGCTTGGGCGGGCCCAGGCGCGAGGCCGCCAGGTCGAGGCCCTCCCCCACGAGGTCCAGGAGGGCCCTCTTGTTGCCCAGGCAGGTGATCAACTGGGTCTGGAGGTAGTCCGGATCCTCCCCGGGCTCAGCGCCGGAGTCGATAGGAGCCACCCAGAAGGGCCTCAAGATCCTGGACCCCATCGTAGCGGTGGGCATGGAGGCCCGCCGCCCTGGCTCCGGCCACATTGACCTCGAGGTCGTCCACAAAAAGGGCGCGGCCCGGCTCGACCCCTAGGCCCTCCAGGCAGATGCCAAAGATCTCCTTCCCGGGCTTGACCACCGCGTGCTCGCAGGAGAGGACCAGGAGATCAAACATGTCGATCCATTCGGCCCTGGCGCGCAGGGCCTCGACCCCATCCTCGTTGATGTTGGAGAGGAGGGCCAGGTGGCGGATCCGGTCGCGCTTCCTGCCCAGGAGCTCGAGCATGGCCGGATCGATCCGGAACCAGGAGTCCACGTCCAGCCGGCGCAGCTCGTCCACAAGCTCCTCCCCGGGCACAAGGCCAAAGGGGGCGCAGACCCCGGCCCAGTAGGCCTCGGGGCCCAGGCCGCCTCGGTCATACTCGAGGCGGGGGGCCTCGTAGGCGGCGCGGAAGCCAGGGGAGTCTATCTCCTTCCCGCTCGCGCGGGCCACGAGATCGCGCATTGTGTTAAAGGCCCTCCGGTCCTGGGGCAGGGTTATCACATTGCCAAAGTCTAGGATGAGGGCTTCTATGTCGGTCACGCGGGATTCCTCACTTTTCGGTGGCCTTCTCGACGAGCTCGAAAAGGGCGGGCATAAGCTGCTTTTTCCTGGAGAGAATGTCCTTGAGGATATAGACCCCCTGCTCGGCCTTGGGATAGCCGACGAGGGAAGTGAACTCTCGGTCGGCGTCGATGAGGAGGAGGCTAGTCAGCTCCGTGATGTCCGTCACCATGAGGGCGGACAGGTAATAGCCCGACTCCCTGCGGATCTTGGCCAGGCCCTGGGCTATCTCCTCCCGCCGCTCCATGATCTCCGAGGTGTCGGAGACCTCGACCTGGCTCACCGAGAGGCGCTTGCCCGCGGACTCGTACTCCTTGAGGTCGAGGCGGATGATCTCCGCGGCCGGCCGGGAGGCCACGGCCGAAGCCGAGCCCATGATGTCCTTCCCCAGGTCCTCTATCTCCAGGTTGCAGAGGTTGGCCAGGTACTCCGCGGTTTCCCTGTCGTAGTCCGTGGTCGTCGCCGAATGGAGGATGAGGGTGTCCGAGAGGATGCCGCAAAGGAGGATCGAGGCGATCTCCTTGCGCAGGGGCACATGCTGCTCCCGGTACATTCCGGCGATGATGGAGGAGGTCGAGCCGACCACGCGATTGATGAAGGTGATGGGGTATTTGGTCGCGAAGGAGCCCAGGCGGTGATGGTCGATCACCTCCAGGATGCGGTAGTTCTCGATCCCGTCCACGGCCTGGGAGAACTCGTTGTGGTCGACCATGATGAGCTCGATGTTTGGATCCCTGATGAGGTCGCCCTCGGAGAAGAGGCCCACCACCTGGAGATCGTCGTCCAGGACGGGGACGCAGCGGCTGGGGCTGGCCGCCAGGGCCGAGCGGGCCGTGCGGATCCAGTCCGTGCGATGGACGGCCTTTATGCCCTCGTCCCCCATCGTGGCCACGGGGGTCGAGTAGATCACGAGGAGGGCCGTGCTGGAGGTGTCATAGGGGGAGACGAGGACGGAGACCTTCATCTTCTCCGCGAGCTCCCGCAGGCCCTTGGCCAGGAGGTGGCCGCTCGTGATGATCACGGCCTTGACCCCGGCCTCGATGGCGATGCGCTGGATGTCCTCCCGGTCCCCGACGAGGACCACCTTGTTCCCCGCGGGCTCCTGGCCGAGATGGGCCTTGAAGGTCTCCGTCTCCAGGGCCGCGACGACGATCCGGGCCTTGAAGAACTCCTCCTCGCCGAAGGACACGAGGGTCTGGGCCTTGATGATCTTGACAAGGTGGCCCACCGAGGTCTGGATGACCGCCTTCTTGTGGGGGTTGATCTTGGTGAGGATATTCTGGGCAAAGGCGCCATAATGGAGCATGGAGACATAGCGCCCCGCCGCGTCGACGATGGGCAGGGCCTTGATCTCGGCCTGGCCCATCACCTGGAGGGCTTCCCAGAGGGGGGTCGTGTCCCTCACCGTGGGGGCCGCGTCCCCGAGCCAGTACTCGACCTTGGGGATCAGGTCCGGGATAAAGACCGGGAGCTCGACCCCAAAGCGCTCAAAGATATACTCCGTCTGGGGATTCACCGCCCCGGCCCTGGCCGCCTTCACATGGGAGAGGCCCTGAGACTGCTTGAGGACCGAATAGGCCGCGGCGGCCACCACCGAGTCGGTGTCGGGGTTCTTGTGCCCGATCACATAAAGAGTCTTTTCCAAGTCTAAACCTCGTATATGGAGATTGTGTGGGCAGAGTAGGCTTCGGCCCCGGCAGGACCTTCAGTGTGGCTCACGATGGGCCGCCCGGGGGGCAGGCCCGCAGGATCGCGCCAGGCCTTGCTGGATAGGTTGGCCACCCCCCGGAAGCGGCCATCCCGGCTCTCGATGGCAAAGACGTCCCGGCTTAGGCGGCGGGCGCCAAAGTCGGGGCCAAGCAGGCAGTCGGCCGCGTCCAGGAGACGGGAGGTGAAGCTCCGGACCGCTGGCGCAGAGACCTCCTCCGCCCCGTCGGAGTACATGACCTGGGAAGCCAGGAGGATGGCCACCAGGGCCACGAGCTCCTTTTCCTCGACCTTGAGCCGGTTGTTCCTTTCCCGGCAGAAGACCACGTCGGGGTCGTTCACAAAAACCGTCCCGTCCAGGATGGAGCGGCCGATGGTGGCGAGCATGTTCGAGTAGGCCGCGGGCCGGCCCTCGTGGCCGACGAGGCGCAGGGCCGGGAATTCCCAGGCCTCCTTGGTGTCCGCGCCGACCCGCATCAGGGGAAAGTGGCGGAAGGAGGACTCGAAGGGGGCTCCGCAGCCCAGCCAGGCCACGGGCTTGCCCTCCCGGGTGGCGATCCGGGAAGTTATGCGGCCTATCAAACGCTCCCAATGCTCGAAGGCGGCCCCGCCCTTGGCCCGCCGCCCGGGCAGGAAGGCCGCGTAGAGGAAGTCCAGCTTGAGGTAGCGGTAGCCCCAGTCCTCGACGATCCGCTCAAAGAGGGCCTCGAGGTAGTCCCCCACCTCGGGGATGGAGAGGTCGAGGGCCCAGAAGTCACCGCTCCAGTTGGGGTTCCAGCCTGCGAGGACCTTCCGCCTCCTGGCGTCCCGGAGGAGCCACTCCGGATGCTCGCGATAGACGGCACAGGACCGGGTCACGAGGAAGGGCGCCACCCAGAGGCCGGGGATGTAGCCCCCGGCCTCGATGGCGGAGCAGAGGGCCTTCATCCCCGAGGGGAAGTTCCCCGGGTGGGCCTCCCAGTCGCCTACC
>JAKPBN010000405.1 GCA_029778945.1 Spirochaetota bacterium | reverse complement strand
CCTCCCGCGGCGTCGGCGACACCAGCGTGGAGACCGTGGTGGCCTCGGCCGCCGAGTCGGGCCTCGACCTCATCGCGGCCTCCGAGGCCGAGGCCGGGGGCCTGCGGGGCCGGGCCAAGACGGGCCTGAAGGATTTCTGCGCCCTGGTCCGGGAGTACCGGGGCCACCTCGGCCCCGCCGCCGAGCCGCCAGCGGGGGGCGAGGCGATGGGCGACACCGCCGACCTCGATGGGGCCCTGCCCGCCAGGACCAAGCCCCTGGGCGAGGGAAGCCTCGCCGACCTCGTGGAGAGCCTCATCAAGACCGCCGGCCTCCTTGAGTACCACCGCAGCCAGGACGAGGTGGCGGGCACCCAGAAGGCCTCCAACCTCGACGAGCTGGTCAACGCCTCCTCCCTCTATCCGCGCAGCCCCGAGGGCCTAGCGGAATTCCTTGAGACCATCGAGCTAGACCGGTCCATGACAAGCGACGCCGTCGAGGCCGATGCGGTCACCCTCATCACCATGCACAACACCAAGGGCCTGGAGTTTCCCCTGGTCATTGTCACCGGGGTGGAGCAGGGCCTCTTTCCCCGGGACGACGATGTCGAGGACGAGCTCGAGGAGCAGCGGCGCCTCTTCTACGTGGCCATCACCCGGGCCAAGGACGAGCTCCACCTCACGGCCTGCCGCTTCCGCCGCCTTCATGGCCGCCTCTTTGAGACCCAGCCCTCGCGCTTCCTCACCGAGGTGGCCCCGGACAAGCTTATCCTGGGGGAGGCCCGGCGTCCGGCCGGCTCCTCGGCGAGGCCTTCCTTCCCAGGGGCCCGGGAACCGGGGGGGCGTCCCGGGGCGGCCAAGACCGAGGGACCCATCTGGAGGGCAGGCCAGGCCGTCTACCACGAGGACTACGGCGAAGGGGTCATCATCCAGGTCAAGCCCACGCCCAACTCGGGCCCCCTCGTGGTAGTCCGCTTCCAGACCGGGAAGCAGGCGCAGTTTTTCCCGAAATTCTCCACCAAGCTCGAGATCCAAAAGGGGTGAGCATGGAACCACGCGGCGATAGCCTTCTTAGCCTCCTCCCGCCCATACGCAGGGCCAGGGGTTGGCGACTCTACGCCGAGGACGGCCGGCGCTTCCTCGACCTCTGGCAGGACGATGGCCGGGGCATCCTTGGCGCCAAGGGCACCGGGATCGGCACCCTGGCCAAGGCCGGGGTCGACCGGGGCCTTGCCTCTCCCCTCCCCTCGGTGTGGGGGGAACGCCTCCGCAAGGAGGTCCTCCGCCAGCAACCGGAATGGCAGGATGCGCTCTTCTTTCCCGATGAGGGAGAGGCCAGGGACTGGCTGGGCGCCCAGGGCCTATCCGGCCCCATCCTGCGGCCCTTCCAGGAATTCCGAGCGGAAAAGCTGGCGGGAGCCGAGGCGGCCATCCTCCGCCTGCCCTGCCCCCGGGCCCTCGCCCCCGGCCTTGTCCTCCTGAAAACGGGGCCGGGCCAGAACCTTCCTCCGGGTCCCCTCGTGCCCCCCCTCCTTCTCTCGGCGGCGGCCAAGGGTCTAGGGGAATTCCGGGGCTTCCTCCAGGCCTACACAGAAGCCCACTGGAGAAAGGCCGACCGCCGCCTCTCCCCCATACTGGAGAGGCGTGGCCCCTGGCTCTACCCGCGTTGCGCGCCCTCGGATTATCCGGAACTGTTCCGGAGGGCCCTTGCCGCCGGGGTCCTCCTCTCCCCTTGCCACGACCTGCCTTCCCTTATACCCGGGGACTTTGACGACGGGGAGCTTGCCCCCCTCGCCAGCCTCGGGGCATCCCGGACATAAAAAGGAGAACCCCATGGACTACAGACGACTTGGATCAGCCGGCATCAAGGTTTCGAGCCTCTCTTTGGGCTCCTGGGTCACCTATGGCTCCCAGGTGGACGTCGCCGAGGCCACAGCCTGCATTAAGGCGGCCTATGACGAGGGAGTCAACTTCTTTGACAACGCCGAGGTCTATGCCGGAGGCATGGCGGAGACCATCATGGGAGAGGCCCTGAGGAAGCTCGGCCTCCGGCGCTCCTCCTACCTCGTCTCGACCAAGATCTACTGGGGCCTCGAGAAGGGGCCCAACGAGCGCAACACCCTCAACCGCAAGCGCCTCATCGAGGGCATCGAGGGCTCCCTGGGCCGCCTCGGCCTTGACTATGTCGACCTCCTCTACTGCCACCGGGCCGACCGCGAGACCCCGATAGAGGAGACCGTGTATGCGATGAGCGACATCATCTCCTCGGGCAAGGCCCTCTACTGGGGCACGAGCGAGTGGAGCGCCGAGGAGATCCGCGAGGCCTGGGAGATCGCCGACCGGCGGAACCTGCGCAAGCCCCAGATGGAGCAGCCCCAGTACAACCTCTTCTGCAGGGAGAGGGTCGAGGGCGAATATGCCCGGCTCTACGAAGGCCTGGGCCTGGGGCTGACGACCTGGAGCCCCCTGGCCTCGGGCCTCCTGTCGGGCAAGTACAACGCGGGCGTCCCCGGTGACTCGAGGATGGCCCGGCCCGACTATGCCTGGCTCAAGGAAAAGTCCCTGACCCCGGAAAAGCTGGCCGCGGTGGAGAGGCTCTCCCAGATCGCCAAGGAGCTTGGGGCGACCACCGCCCAGCTGGCCCTCGCCTGGGCTTCCTCGAACCCCCGGGTGTCCTCGGTGATCACCGGGGCCTCCTCGGCCGCCCAGGTGAGGGAAAACCTCAAGGCTGTCGAGCTCGTGGGCCGGATCACCCGGGAGCTCAAGGAAAGGATCGAGGCAGCCGGAGCCTCGGACCGCAAGGCGCCCTAGTACCAGGCCCGCAAATGCAAAGCCCGGATCCTCATGGAACCGGGCTTTTTTTTCCTGCGGGCCAGTCCCGCCCTCCGGGTCTGGTGGGACTAGGCCTTTAGGGCCGTCCGCCTCTCGCTGAGCCCCAGGACAATGACCGCGGCCACAATCAAGCAGCCTCCGGCCAGCTGGGAGAGCCCCAGGCGCTCCCCGATGATGAGGGCGGACAGGAGGACGGTCAGGACGGGCTCAAGGGTGGATACCAGGGAGGCGTCGGCCGCTCCCAGGATGCCTATGCTCGCGAATAGCGCGGCGATGGGGAGGACGGTGGCCACCAGGGAAAGGCCCCCGAGGCCCAGGAGGGCCAAGGGACTGGAGGGCAGGTGGAACTGGCCCATGGCCAGGGTCGCTATCCAGTACACGATGGCCGCCACAAGCATGACCAGGGCAGTGGAGGAGATGGGGTCGCAGCCCACGAGGACCTTCTCCGAGGCGAGAAGATAGGCGCCATAGGTAAAGCCCACGGCCAGGCCGAGGAGGAGGCCAGGCAGGGGATAGGAGCCCCGGCGCCAGAAGGCGATCACGCAGCCCGCCAGGCTGAGGATTAGGGCCAGGACCTGGACCTTGCGGGGCTTGCGCTTCCAGACAAGGAGTCCCAGGAGGAGGACAAAGGAGGGGTAGGTATAGAGAAGGAGACTCGTGATGCCCGGGTCCAGGTAGGAGAGGGTGAGAAAATAGAGCCCGGCCTGGGGCACAAAGCCCAGGAGGCCCAGGAGGAGGACCTTGCCAGGCCTGGGCGGCAGGGGCCTGCGGCCCAGGACGACCAGTACGAGGAGGATGAGGGCCGCAAAGGTAAAGCGCCAGGCCAGGGTCTGGACTACCGAGAGGCCCTCGGAATAGATGAGCTTGGCAAAAAGGCCAAGGGTGGAGAAGCCCACCGCTGATAAGAGGGCAAGGCTAATCCCCCGGCCCCGAGATGTGGAAGACATTGGCTTTCCTTTGTGGGTTCTAGGAGTGGGAGTCAAAGACCTGGGCACCCAGGTCGAAATCGGATTCCTTGACCGCGGCCCTCGCCTTGGCGGCCTCGCCTTCGGAGCGCGCGATCTCCGCGAAGCTGTAGGAGCCATCGGCGCCGGGGCTGCCCCCGGTGGCCGCCGCAAGCTCGACCACGAGCCGCTCGGCCATCTTGCCGTCCTTGGGATTGGCCACGGCCGAGGCGGCGGCCTGGAGGCCTATCGCCTCGGGCCGGACGCTTTCCGGGCTGGAGATGATCGTACGGTAGGCCAGGCGCCGGAGGTTCTCGGTCTTCACGGCCTCATTGGAGGCGTCGAGGCGGAGCTTGCGCAGGATGGGAACGAGAAAGAAGAGGACTGAGAAGACGAAGGGGACGGCCCCGAGGCCCCAGCCCAGGAGGGCAGCGGGATCGGCCACCCCCATGAGCTTGCCCAGGACCTGGTGGATTATGAGATAGAAGCCATCCAGGCCCCGGGTGATGATGAGCTTGACATCGTAGGGCGGCTGGTAGAGGCGCTCGAGGAGGGGGTGGAAGGCCAGGGCCATGGCCCCGAAATAGCCGGACAGGAGGAGGTTGAAGCCATTGAAGAAGGCGAAGGTCCTGTTGGCCTTGGCCGGGTTGGCGGAAAAGGCCGCGAGCTTTTTCATCGGCGTCGTTCCGCCATAGGTCCTGTCGACTTTATCCTTGCGCCTGAGGAGGGAGGGGAAGGAATAGTAGATGGTCCCCGCGTCGCTGACCTCGGGCTCGCCCTCGAACTCGAAGAGATAGCGATTGATCCTGACCTCGGCCTCGCTCGGGGAGAGTCCGGTTATGGCCATGAACTCGTGGATGGTGATTATGCCCTTGTTGGACTGGAGGAAGGCCACGACGGCTTTCTTCTCTATCGTGTCCCAATCGGCGTTGGGATCGCCGTCCCCCAGGACAAAGGAAAAGATGGCCTTGTAGAGGGGCCGCTTGTTGGCCTTGCGCGACTGCCTGCGATCCCTCTCATAGGCCCGCTGCTCCGGGCCCTTGAAGAGCTCGGAGTAGAACCAGATCCGGACAAAGGTGTCGATAAGACCCCGGGCAAGGAAAAGGCCGCCCAGGCCGCTGCCGCTGCCCCGGTCCCGGTCATCCTTGCCGGCCATCGAGGCCGCCACAGAGAGAAGCAGGGCGAGGAGGATGAGGGCCACAAAGAGGACAAAGTAGCCCACGAGCATGACAACGATCCAGAGCTTGAAGAGAAGGGACGCTGCGGCCACGAGCCCCTTCTTGAAGGCCTTCCAGCCGCGCTTGAGGGAGGGGAGAAGACCCGTATAGCGACTGCGCATTCCATCGGGGAAGGACCAGAGGATCTCTCCGGACTCCGTGACCTTGAGCCTGGCGCCGAATTCGTCGGCCACCGCGGGAAGCTCGGCCTCGACCTGGGCCTTGGGCAGGCCCGTCAGGGCGACGAGGTCGGCCGTGGTCGCCTCACCCTGGCGCTTGCGGAACACCCCCAGGATCTTCTCCTGGACGAGGGCGGGCTTGTAGTCGGTGGTCGTGCTGCTCATGGATCCTCCGTCTATGCCGGCCAAGGTTAGCCCGAAAACCCGGACTTTATCAAGAAGCGCCCGGGCCGCGGCCTCTGGCTAGGGCCTTCTCCTGGGCCCGGCCATAGAGCTTCACATATTCCTGGGCAGGACGCGCCCAGGAAAAATCCTTGGCCATGGCGCGCTTGCGCATGGCGGCGATGTGCTCGGGCTTGTTGTACCAGGCCCAGACCGCCCAACCCGTGGTGTCAAAGATGGACCGGGGGGAGAGGCTATCAAAGGAAAAGCCCGTGCCGCCCCCGGAGTCCTGGTTGTAGTTCTCCACGGTGTCCGCAAGGCCTCCGGTCCGATGGACGATGGGCAGAGTCCCGTAGCGGAGGGAGTACATCTGGTTGAGGCCGCAGGGCTCGTAGCGGCTGGGCATCATGTAGAAGTCCGAGCCGGCCTCGACAAGATGGGCGATCGACTCGTCGTAGCCCTGGCGGGCCCGGAAGTTGGGCAGGCGGGCCTGGAGGTCCATAAGGGCGGCCTCGCACCACTTTTCCCCCGAGCCGATTATGGCGAACTGGACGGCCATCTCCGAGCAGATCCGCTCCGCCGAGCCATAGGAGGGCCCAAAGAGCTCGGCTATGCCCTTCTGGTCCGTGAGGCGGGCGATCATCCCGATCACGGGCACGGCCGGATCCTCGGCTAGGCCAAAGGCCCGCTGGAGCTCCCTCTTGCAGTTGCCCTTGCCCCTCAGGTCCGAGGCCGTAAAGTTAGCCGGTATCAGCTTGTCCGTGGCGGGATCCCAATCGTCGGCATCGACGCCGTTGAGGATGCCCACGAGCTCCGAGCTGCGGCTCCGCATCAGGCCGTCGAGGCCGGCGCCGAGCTCTGGCGTCTGGATTTCCCTGGAGTAGGTGGGCGAGACCGTGGTGAGGTAGTCCGAGGAGGCCAGGGCGGCCTTGAGGAGGTTGATCCGGTCGTAGTGCTCGAAGCCGGCCCCGAAGAACAGCTCCCAGGGTAGGCCCAGGCTGGGATAGGAATCCTTGCCGTAGATGCCCTGGTAGCCCGGGTTGTGGATGGAAAAGACACTCGCCGTATGGGCGAACTCGCCTGTGCCCTCCAGATGGCGGAGGTAGACCGGGGCTAGGGCCGTGGGCCAGTCGTGGGCATGGAGGATGTCCGGAAACCACTTGAGGCGGCGGCAGAGGGCAAAGGCCGCCCGGGACAGGAGGGCAAAGCGGCCGGGGTTGTCCGGGAAGTCGGGCTCGGCCTTGGTGCCGTAGACCCCGTCCCGGCCATAGAGCTCCTCGTAGTCCAGGAGGTAGACCGGTACCTCAGTGCCCGGCAGCCGCGTTTGGAAGAGGCCGGTCCAGACTTCGCGGTCCCCAAAGGGCACGACGAGGGGGCCCGGAAGGCTCTCGCAGGCTCCGCGGTCGATAAAATAGTACCGGGGAAGGATGATCCTCACGTCGTGGCCTGCCCGGGACAGAGCCCGGGACAGAGCCGCCACGGCGTCCGCAAGGCCGCCGACCTTGGCCAAGGGTGCCAGCTCGCTCGCCACCATGAGTATCTTCACGCCGGAAACCCTCCTTCAGGTACAAATCCAGTATAGCCGCAGGGCGAGCCTGGCGCAACGCCGGACAAAAAAAGAGGGCGCCCCCAGGGCGCCCTCGGGAAAGAACCAGGGACTAAGGCCTATTTCCTGACCACCATGACCTTGCGGATCTCGTCCACCCCAGGGGCCACGACGCGGATAAAGTAGACCCCCCGGGCCACGGCCCGTCCGCCGTTGTTCTTGCCGTCCCAGGAGACCGAGTACTCCCCTGCGGTCCTCGGGCCCATAAAGAGCCGCGTGACCACATCCCCGTCTAGGGTAAAGACCGTGATTGTGGTCTGGCCGGCGCTCGCCAGCTTGTAGGCCAGCCTGACCGTCTCGCCCTTGGTCGGGTCGATCACGTTGTTGAGGATAGTCACCGATCCTGCCTGGAGCTTCAGGTCGTGGAGCTCGAAGGAGAAGGGCCGGACCAGCCTGTACCAGTTGGCGGGCAAGGCGGCTCCGGGGGCCATGTCCAGGCGGGCCGCGT
>JAKPBN010000388.1 GCA_029778945.1 Spirochaetota bacterium | reverse complement strand
CTCCAAGGTCCTGGCCCACCTCCCCCCGGACGAGATCGAAGCCCTGTCTCGGGAAATCATCAAGGTCAAGTCCATCGACCCCGTCGAGGCCGAGCGGATCCTTGCGGAGTTCGGCTGGCTCGTAAAGACCAAGGGCTACAACGTCCAGGGCGGAGCCGGCACGGCGGAGTCCATCCTCGAGGCCGCCTTTGGCTCGGACCGGGCCAAGGCGGTCATGCGCAAGGCCGCCCCGGAAAGCCAAAAGCCCTTCCGTTTCCTCTCGGACTACGAGGGCCGGGAGCTCCAGCTTATCCTCAAGGACGAGACTCCCCAGGTCATCGCCGTGATCCTCCCCTACCTGGACCCCAAGAAGGCCTCGGCCCTGCTCGAGCGCCTCCCCGAGGAAGCCCGGATAGACATAGTCAAGCGGATAGCCCGCCTTGAAAAGGTAAGCCCGGAGATCCTCCGCCGGGTCGAGGAGGGCATGAAGGAGAGGATCCGCAAGATCGGCACGGTCACCAGCGAGGAGGTCGACGGCAAGTCCGCCCTGGCGGGCATCCTCCGCCATGTGGACCCCCGCCTGGAGGCCCAGGTCCTTGAGGCCCTGGACGACGAGAACCCCGAGCTCTCCCGCTCGGTCCGGGAGCGGCTCTTTACCATCGACGACGTGCTCCGGGTCGCCCCCCGGGACCTGCAAAAGGCGCTGCGGGACTTCTCCGACCGGGATCTGGCCCTCCTCCTCAAGGGTCGAAGCCAGCAGTTCCGGGAAAAGCTCCTTGCCTCCGTCTCCCAGAACCGCAGGACCCTCATCCTCGACGAGGCCCAGATCCTGGGGGCCGTGCGCCGGGAGGACGCCGACGAGGCGGCCAAGGAATTCCTTTCCTGGCTCAAGGCGGCCTGGGAAGCCGGGGATCTGCGGCTGGACGGGGACGAGGACCTAGTGGTCTAGGGGCGCCTAGGGCGGAGGCCCTGCCGCCACGGCCTATCCGAATCCTTGCAGTCCCGGGATATTAGTCCTAGAATTCGGGAAAGCCCCGAATCTTGGAGGTCTCCATGCGGCGTATCCTCGTCTCCGCCATGGCCGCCCTCGCCCTGGCGACTATGGCTTCCTTCGCCCAGGAAAAACCGGAACATTCGGCCCGAGCGGGCATCGGCACCGACCTTAACCTAGGCATAGCAGTCGGGGGTGGCCTCGGCTGGATCCTCCGTTTCCCCGGCTGGCCACCGGTGGAAGTCGGGCTTGACCTCTACTACTACCATGGCGTGGACTCCTCCCAGGAGATGGTGGGAGCCTCCCTCAACACCTACAACGACACGACCACCCTGATGGTCTATGGAGTGAGCGCCAATCTGCTCCACTCCTACCAGCCGGGCCAGCTCGGCCTCTACTACATAACTGGCCTCGGGGTGGGGGCGGTGAGTGTCGACTGGATCCACGAAAGCCCCCAGGACACGAGCTACAACGATTCCGGGGACTACACGGGCGGGGGCCTCCTTGTGAACCTGGGCCTTGCCCATGCCTTTGGAGGCGGCCTTGAGCTCCGGCTCCTGGCGCCCATCCTCGTGTTTAGCGGCCCCCTGGACACAATCGGCTTCTCGCCCATGCTCAACCTCGCGGCGGCCCTGCG
>JAKPBN010000384.1 GCA_029778945.1 Spirochaetota bacterium | reverse complement strand
TGCAAGTATTCTCACCCAGGGAAATTGCCCGCCTGTCATAAGTTCATCGTTTGTTTCCGGAACAACGTATCTCATTTGCATTTGAGAATAAGATAGTGTCCCACTGCAGTCAATACCGCTTGCAATTTTCTAGCCGCATTTAGTGTGTCCCTCTTTGTTCGGACCGGCAATAATGAACTAGCAGAGAGAACTTGGTAGTGCAGGTACGATGGACGGCAAGGCGCAAGACGGAGATCATCCTTCAGATCCTGCGCCAGACAACGACAGTGATCGATGTAGCCAGGCAGAGCGACCTGCCCCCGAGTTAGGTCCAGGAATGGGTCGACACCTTCCTGAAGGGGCGGAATTGTTGACAGCGCGCGTGCTTTACTCCTGCCTTTCCTGCAAGAGTCTGAACAGCGCCGTGTTCAGATAGAAATTCTCTTTGCCGAGCTTGTTCTTCTCCAACAGCCCGGTTTTCACCAGGTCATCGAGGTATTTGGAGGCCGTCTTCCGGGTCACTTCGAGGTCACGGACGAGGTATTCGATCTTGGTGTAGGGATGTCGGAACAAGTTGTTCATGAGGTCATGGCTGTAGATTTTGGGGCATTCCATTTTCATGCGCTGCTTGTAGGTCTGCATCAAGTCCCGGATGCCGTGGATCATTTTCGTGGTTTGACGAGAGGTCGCTTCGATGCCTCCGATCATGTAGAGCAGCCACGGTTCCCATTCCTGGGTGTCCCTCACTTGCCGCAAAAGGCGGTAGTAATCGCTTTTGGTCTGGTTGATAAACCTCGACAAGTACAGGATCGGACTGCCCAACAGCCCCTCTTTCACGAGGTATAGAATGTTGAGCACCCGGCCAGTGCGGCCATTCCCGTCGTAGAAGGGATGGATGCTTTCGAACTGGTGGTGAATCAGGGCCATTTTGACGAGGGCATCCCAGTCCGCCAATTCGGGGCGGTTGATGAATTGTTCAAGGCTGTTCATCAGGCTCATGATGTCATCGGGATCTTGGGGAGGAGCATACACGGTCTGTCCGGTCTGCTGGTTCTTCAGCTCGGTACCCGGCAGCTTGCGGAACCCGGCGCGATTTTCTTCGATGATGGCCTGTACTTCCAAGATGTCCCGTACGGTGATGAGCCCCGAAGTCCTGACTCGCTCATGGCCGGTGCGGAGTGCGTGGGCGTAGTTATGGACTTCCTTGGCGGCGATGGTTTGGTAGCGGTGCTCAAAGCTGTCGGACTGGTATAGATCATCTTGGGTGGTGATGATGTTCTCGATGGCTGAACTGTCCTTGGCTTCCTGCAAGGACAAAGTGGAGAGGAGGATGTTCTGCTCGGGCATGGACTCGGCGGTGGCCTTGAGTTCCGCAAGAGCCTGATGGGCGGATGCTAGTTTCTTGAGCACGGCTTTGGTTTCGATATCGCCGACTTCCTCGAGTCGTTCAGGATAAAACATGGCGTTAAGCGTACCCATGTGATTCTCCTCGTGGGTAGAAAACCAGGAAACCTACCCACATTATACCATACGTGGGTAGAAAAAGCGATTCTCTTCCCACGTTCCTCTCAGAGGATCTTAAGAGTCTAAGCAATTACAGTGTACACAAAAAAATACAGGTACATGCCTGAATCAGAATGGTTCATGAAGAATGACCTAGCATGTATCTTGTTGTTTTAGAACGTATTGCGAGAACGCTAACGATTGCTGTTTGAGGGTTTTTTCTTGCCTTCCTGAGTTGTGAGCGCCTAGTCAGGCCCTGTTGCCCTCAATACCGCTCCGAGTATCCCTTTTCCAGTCGCCAGGCCGGGGGTTCGGAGTTTTCTCCCCAGTACTCGTCGATAGCCTGGATCAGGCCGTCTTTGACGATAAAGTAGGACGTGACAAAGAAGGACAGCCCCCCTTCCTCGCTCCAGATATTGACAGTTGTTATTATCTTGTCCGCGGCTTCGTCCAGACGCTCGATCCGGGCATGCCAGCGGCCGGGGTAGGCCTTGTTGAAAGCTATATAGGCCGGGGCGCCGTGGAAGATTTCGCGGGTATTGGGCAGGCGGATAACTGCGTCCCGGGCCAGGACTGCCCCTAGGCCGTCGAAGTCGGCCTGGTCAATGAGGCGCCAGAAGAGGGTGGCAAGGTTCTCCATCCTTCTAGGCCCCATCCTGGGCTAGGAGGTCCTTAAAGGCCTCGTTGTCCAGGGGCTTGCCAAAGAGCCAGCCCTGGAACCAGTGGCAGCCTGCTTCCTGGAGGAAGGCGGCCTGACTTTCGAGTTCGACACCCTCGGCGACGGTCTGGAAGCCCATCGTGCTGGCCAGCTCGATGATCGTGGCTATGATCTTGCCCGAGTCCTGGTCTGAGTCCAGGCCCTTCACAAAGGACTGGTCGATCTTGAGCTTGTCCAGGTGGAGCCGCTGGAGGTAGGCCAGGGAGGAATAGCCCGTGCCAAAGTCATCCAGGGCTATCGCTATGCCCAGCCTGCGGAACTCCGAGAGGGATGAGCCCACGAGGGCATCCTGGCCGCCGAACATGGCGGATTCCGTGATCTCCAGGACAAGCTTCTGGGCCGGGAGGCCGGAACCGGAGAGGGCCTCGGCTACGGCCTGGCTGAGGCGCCGGGGGTCCCTCAGCTGGACTCCAGAGACGTTGACCGACACTGAGATATCCCGGGCCCATTCCTTTGCGTCCCTGCAGACCTGGTGGAGGGACCACTCCCCTAGGGCGGTGATAAAGCCCCCCTGCTCGGCCAGGGGTATGAATTCCCCCGGGGAGACAGGGCCAAGCCGAGGATGGACCCAGCGCATCAGGGCCTCGGCGCCCACGATCCTCCTTGTGGCGGCGTCCACCTGGGCCTGGTAGACCATGTGGAGCTGGCCCTTGGCCAGGGCCGAGGGGAATTCGTTGAGGAGGGTCAGCCTGCGGGCAAAGGCGGCCGCCAGGTCCATCTGGTAGCGCATAACCCTTCTCTCCGGGCTGGCCTTGGCGCTGTTGAGGGCCAGGTCGGCGGCGTGGAAGAGATTGGACCTGTCCCGGGCGTCCTCGGGATAGAAGGCTAAGCCGATGCAGAGCTCGAGCTGGGGAGCCTCGGAGCCCTCCCGGGGGGTGTCGTTCATCCGGTGGGAAAAGGCATGGATCCGCTCCAGGAGCCAGACATCGGGACTGGTGGCCCAGAAGGCGAATTCGTCCCTGTCCAGGCGGGCTAGGGCTATGTCCTTGCCCACGGCTTCCCGGAAGCCTTCCAGGAAATCCGCTATGATCCTGTTGCAGGTGCGGGAGCCCAGGTCGGCCCGGAGGATGTCGAGCCTCCCTAGCCTCATGATGCCCAGGATGCCCTGCTGGCTTTCGGGCGCGGCCTTGAGGCTTTCGTCCAGGAGGGACTGGAAGCGGTAGCGGGAGGCCAGGCCCGTGGCCTCGTCAAAGTTGGCCCTCTGGAATAGGGCGAGCTCGAGAAGCTTTTTGCCGGTGATATCCCGGCCTACCCCGCGCCAGCCCCTCCGCCCGTCCTTACCTGGGGCCTTGGGGGTGGCCGTGAAGGCGAGCCAATGGAGGGAGGCGCCGATCATGATCTTGGCCTCCAGGTCCTTGAAAGGCCGTCCCTTGTCGACGGCGGCCAGGAGCTCCACAAGGAGGTCCTCGGCCTCGGCATCCTCCGGGGGCAGCCTTCCCCGCAAAAAATCCAGGGCCTTCATCCCCAGGATCGAGGTGCCCTTTGAGGTGGTGGACATCTTCTTGGAGACATAGGAAATCCTCAAGTCCCCATCGAGTTCCCAGAGCCAATCGCTCGACTGCTCCTCGAAGTCCCGGAGGAGGAGCTCGATGATCTCGTTCTGGTCCCTGAGCTTGGCCTCGACTTCCCGTTGGAGGGTCACGTCCTCCTTGATGGCCATAAAGCGCTGGATGCTGCCCTTGGCGTCCTTGATGGGGCTAATGGAGGCCTTCTCTATGTACTCCCGGCCCGACTTGTCCCGGTTGACGAATTCCCCGGTCCAGTTTTCCCCTCGGGAGATAATGCTCCACAGGTCGACATACATGGCCCCGGGAGTCTTGCCCGATTTGAGTACCCGGGGATTGGCGCCGATGAGCTCTTCCTTGGAATAGCCGGACAGCTCCTCCATCTTCTGGTTGGTCTGGACTATCTGGCCCGAGAGGTCGGTCATGACGATCGAGAGGGGGCTCTGCTCAAAGAAAGTCTCGAGCTCCTGCTTCCTCCTCTCGGCCTCCAGCTGGAAGGAAAAGCGCTCCCGGTAGAGGCGGTAGTAGGCTAGGGCAACATACACTAGGTAGGCGAGCAGGACTAGGAAGCCCCCCAGGGTGGGGAGGACGAGGCCATCCCTGTCGCTTAGGATGGCCACCATGGCGCAGGCGCCCAGGGTCGCGACCCAGGTCAGGGCTATCGAGGGAACCATCGTGGAGACAAAGGCTCCGGAGGTGATCACCGCCATAAAGGCCACGGTCACGAGGAGCTCCTCGTGACCCTCGAGGAGGGGAAAGAGGTGGACCGGGGCCTGGCCAAAGACAGCGGCCAGAAGGGCTGCCGCAAGGATATGCCATCCCAGGATTCTACGCCCGGGGCCGTCCTTGGGCCTTCGGTCCCGGCCGACCATGAGAAGCCAGGCCAGGGATACCAGGGTGGTGGCCAGGATCCAGGCAAGGCCGAGGAAGGGAGCCCCCCTGCTTCTGTAGAGGATGAAAAGGCCCAGGGAGATCAACCAGGTGGCGATGATAGACATCGGTATGAGCCTGAGGAAGGCCTCGAGGCGGGCTTCCTGGGTTTCCCGGTCTAGGATGGTCCAGCTTCCTGCCATGATAGGAAAAAAAGAATAGAGCAAAGGCCCAGGCGGCGCAATCCCGCCTGGCAAGGCCTGCCTCAATAGCCCAGGGCTAGACTAAGGGAAAAATAGGAGCCGCTATCGTAGCGGACCTCATTGAGATAGGTGGAAAAAGACAGGCCTAGGAAGAGTCTCGGGGCTGGCCCGAAGCCAAGCTGTAAGCCTCCTTCGGCCTCCAGGTAGAATGAGCTTCCCCCGGCTGTAATGACGGTCAAGCCTGTGGCTGTCCCTATGTTAAGGCCGGCAAAAGGCAGAAGGAGGAGGGCGTCTCCCTGGATCGGGTACTGAAGCCTGCCGCCCACCGAGACTTTATACAAGCCGGCATTGCTATAGCTGACAAAGGAGTTGCCCGCGTCGGCGCTCAGGGACAGGGTCGCGCCTAGATAGGAAGAGACGAGGCCGCACCATGAAATGCCCATGAGGGAAACCTGGTCCTGGGTCATGGGGACATTGGTGCCGATTTGCGCGAGGCCGCGAAATGGCTTGTCCCCGAAAGTCCAGCCCTTGGTCCCCGCCAGGCGCGTCCCCGGGCCACGCGCGGCCTTGTCCTCCAGGCTGGCCGGGAGGGGGTAGGCGCTGATTCGCCACACTCCGTGCTCAAGGACCCAGTCGAGGGCCAGCATCTTGCCCTCCCGGCTGAAGTGTACGGGGACCTGGCCTTGGGGCGCCTCGGCGTTTCCCTCCACGGAGCGGAAGACGAGGGGAAGCATTCCGTCCTTGCCCTCAAGACTCGCTTGGATGGAATAGGCTATGGCCAGGCGTATGCCTTCGATGGGCGAGGCGCCTACGAATACCGCGAGGATCTCGTCCTTGACCTCCCTCGGGGCGTTTAGCAGGACATCTTTAAGGATCGCCTCACCGGCCCGGGCCACATAGCCGTAGGAGATGAACTGCGCCATTGCCTTATAGGCCTCGCTTCCAGAAGCCAGGGCGCCAAGAAAACCCCGGCTCCTGGCCTCGAGGCGGACGGGCTGGGGGACCTGCTCCTCCTGCCTATCCAGGGCCAAGGCCAGGAAGGCCTGAATGGCCTTGGCGGGGATGGCGAAATTCGTAGCCTGGCGGGAGACGGCCTTCCAGGTGTTAATGCCAAGGACCCGGTAGCCCCCGGGGCTCGCCCGGTCAAGCTCGAGAAGGGGGCCCCCGGAATTGCCCGGATCGATCATCGCGGAATGCTGGATCAGGCTCGTGACCGAGGGCTTGGCCAGTTCGGGCACCTTGGCTATGGCATTGGTGACATTCCCCTTGCCTAGCTGCCAGGAGGGGGTGGCCCCTAGGCCGGGATAGCCCGCCGACCAGACCTCGGTTCCGTCATCCACGGGGCTGGTGGAAAACTCGAGTCCCTGGGCAAAGGTCTTCTGGTCCGGAGGCAGGGCCACAAGGGCTAGGTCGAGATTCTCGTCGAGGGCCAAGACCTGGCAATTTCGGTAGACGACCTGGCTGCCGTCCCTCTTCTCCTGCTCGATCGTGATCGTGCTAGCCTGGGCCACGACATGCCGGTTGGTCATGACGTAGACTTTGCCGTTCCCGTCCTGGACTAAAAAGCCTGAGCCAAAGCCGCCGGAGGCATAGGACTTGAGGGCTTCCGCATCCATCTCGTAGCCATCGGCCTTCATGGAATCGCTGAGCTTGTTCAAGAAAGAGACCGTCTCCTCGTGATAGACCGGCCTGACCACGACGATAAAATCCCGGATCTGGGCATGGATGCCCAGGCTTGGGAGTAAGGCCACAAGGCCGATGAGGAGGCCGCGCTTCAGGGTGTTCATAAGGGCTCCAGGGCAATCTTTTAGCGATTATCTCTAGTGAGACAAGACAGAAATTTTCACCCATCCTAGCATGGGCATATCGGGATGGCAATATTGGGACCTGGGCCCTTCCCTGCCCAATGGGCGTCGCGGTATCTTGTCCCAGACCTGCTTTCGGAGGTAGCCATGAAAATCCGTTACAACGCCCCCACGACCCTGACCTTCACCTTCCTCTCGGGGATAGTCCTGCTGCTTTCGGGCACCCTTGCGCCAGGGCTTACCCAGGCCTGGTTTTCCACCCCGGCACCCTTCCACGCCAACCAGGCCCAGGATTACCTGAAGCTCTTTTCCCATGTCCTGGGCCACGCCAATATCGAGCACTATCTCTCCAATTTTTCCTTTATCCTCCTCCTTGGGCCCAGTCTCGAGGCTAACTACGGCTCCCTCTCCCTCCTTCTCATGACCGTGGCTACGGCCCTGATCACGGGAATCCTCAATGTCCTCCTCTTTCCCTCGACGGTCCTCCTCGGGGCGAGCGGGGTGGTCTTTATGATGATCCTCCTGGCCTCCTTTACCAACTTCAACAAGGGGGAGATTCCCCTGACCTTTATCCTCATCATGGTCCTCTACCTTGGCAAGGAAGTCTGGAGCGCCCTGGCGGACAAGGACAATATCTCCCAGTTTGCCCACGTCCTCGGGGGCCTCTCGGGCTCCTTCTTTGGCTTTATCCGGCCCC
>JAKPBN010000118.1 GCA_029778945.1 Spirochaetota bacterium | reverse complement strand
GGGGCTTCCTCAAGGCCGCCTATGACGCCCGGGACGACAGCTTTGGCAACGGGCGCTTTGTGCGCAACTACTTCGAGCGCTGCCTCGAGCGCCAGGCCGATCGCCTGGCCCCCTACGCCGACCTCACCCCGGAGCTCCTCTCGACTATCGAGGAAGTGGACCTGCCGAACGAATGAGGCCCAGGATGGCCTTGCCGTAGCGCTCGACCTTGACCTTCCCCAGGCCAAAGACCCCGAGGAGCTCGCCCTCGCTCGCGGGCCTCTGGTCGAGAAGGTCGAGGAGGGTCCGGTCGGAGAAGATCACATAGGGCGGGACCTTGCCCTCCTCGGCCAGGGCCTTGCGCAGGGCCCGCAGGGCCTTCTCCAGCTCCGTGTCCCCGGGGCCCGGGATCCTGTCCCCGGCCTTCCTCGCGGCCTTGATGAGCCGCACCCGGGGATCCCTGGCCGGGCCAGCATCAGCGCCACCTACGGCGCCGCCGATGTCGTCGCCCTGGCGGGAGTCGAGTGCGAGCCTCACGGGAGCCTTGTCCCTAAAGGTCGCATAACTCTTCTCTGTCAGGCTCAAGACCCCGTAGTCCTCGTCCTTGGCAAGATAGCCTGAGTCGATGAGGGCCCGGGAGAGCTCCTGCCAGGCCTCGCGCTTCCACTCCTTGCCTATGCCCCAGGTGGAGAGCTCGGCGTGCCCCAGGCCCAGGACCCTCTCGTTGCGGGAGCCCAGGAGGACGTCGATCACGTGGCCGGCCCCATAGCGCTCCCCGGTGCGCTTGACGCAGGACAGGAATTTGTAGGCCTCGGTGGTGAGGTCCTCCTCGCGCCTGGAGTCCGCGCCCACGCAGCGGTCGCAGGAGGCGCAGTTGGCCCCGGGGTAGGAGTCCCCAAAGTGGCCAAGGAGGCTGGCCCTGCGGCAGGACCGGCTCTCGGCGAAGTCGACCATGCCCCGCAGGGCGCGTTCAGCCGCCAGGGCCTCCTCGCCCTCCTTGTCCCGCAGGAGGGAGCGGATCTTCATCACGTCCGAGTAGGAATAGAGGAGGAGGGCCCGGGCGGCCAGGCCATCCCGGCCGGCGCGGCCGATCTCCTGATAATACTGCTCGAGGCTCTTGGGCAGGTCCGCGTGGAGGACAAAGCGCACGTCGGGCTTGTCTATGCCCATCCCAAAGGCCGTGGTCGCCGCGATGATCCTTAGGTCATCGGCGATAAAGGCGTCCTGGACGGCCGAGCGTTCTTCCGAGCCTAGGCCTGCGTGGTAGGCCCTGGTGGGAAAGCCCCGGGCGGAGAGGCCCTCTGCCAGGTCCTCGGCCCTCTGCCGGGAAAAGCAGTAGATGATCCCCGCCCCCTCGGGGGTGGCCCCGGCGAGCTCGGCGGCCTGGGAGAGGACATCCCCCCGCTTGCGCACCTCAAGGAAGATGTTGGGCCGGTCAAAGCCCGCTACATACTCGACCCCGTCCCCAAGGCGGAGCTCCTCCCGGATCTCGGCCCTGACCTTGGCGGTGGCGGTCGCCGTCAGGGCTAGGCAGGGGAGGGAGGGAAAGCCAGCCCGGATCCTCCCGAGCTCCCGGTACTCGGGCCGGAAGTCATGGCCCCATTCGGAGATGCAGTGGGCCTCGTCCACGGCGAGGAGGACGGGCCTTAAGGCGGAGAGGAGGTCCTGGGTCCTCGGGGCGGCTAAAGTCTCCGGGGCCAGGTAGAGGATCGTGGCCTTGTCCCTGCGGCCCGAGCCGGCCAGGGCGGCCTCGGCATTGGCCCGCCATTCCTCGGCCTTGAGGCTCGAGTTGAGGACCAGGGCCGTGACCCCCAGCTCCCGCAGGAAGGCCGCCTGGTCCCGCATCAGGGCTATGAGGGGAGAGACCACCAGGGAAAGGCCGCCCAGGACTATGGCCGGCACCTGATAGCAGAGGGACTTGCCGCCCCCCGTGGGCATCACGGCCAGGACATCCCGGCCCGCCAGGACCGAGGCGATGATCTTTTCCTGGAGGGGGCGGAAGTCCTCGTAGCCGAAGGTCGCGCGAAGGACATCCCGGGGGCTCTGGCTCATGGGCCTGAGTATAGCGCCAAAACCGAGGGCAAGTCGCGGCCCGGCCCTGGCTCCTCGCAGTTCCCTGCACTATGCTAAAGAGGTGGAGTGTGAAATGGACAACAACAGGATCGTCGAGGGATTCGACGATGAAGAGGACGAAAAGCTTTCCATAGAGATCGAGGTGCCAGGAGGCCTGGCCTCCTGCCTGCTGCTTCGTCTTTCAGGATATATAGATACCTATAACGCCTCCAACTTCCAGCGCAAGGTCTACAAGGCCATGGATAGAGGCTTTACCCACCTGATCTTTGACCTCTTTGCCCTCTCCTACGTTTCCTCCACCGGGATCAATTCCTTTATCACCTTTCTCAAGCTAAGCCAGCAGCGGGGAGGGGATATCGTCCTCCTGGGTGTCCAGCGGGAGGTCAGTGGGGTCTTTGAGGTCCTGGGCTTCCATGTGTTCTTCAAGATGGCCACAAGCCTTCCGGGGGCCCTCGATCAGCTTTCCCTGCCCCCCCTTCCGCGCTAGAGCTCGAAATCTATCCTGTACTCGGTTCCGCCGTCCTGCGCGAGGCTTATGTTGCCATGGAGCTGGGCGACCAGGGCCTTTACCAGCTTGATGCCAAAGCCCGTGGAAGTCTCCAGGATCCCCGGATCCGCGATCCCGACCCCGTCGTCCTTGTAGACCAGGTGGATGGTCCGGCCCTCCCGGGTGGCCCGCAAGCTGATAAGGCCCTCGTTGCGGCCCGGAAAGGCGTACTTGATGGAGTTGGTGACAAGCTCGTTGATGATGATGCCCAGGGTCGAGAGGTGCCTGGACTCAAGGGGAATCTCGGCCATCTCGGCCTCGATGCCCACGGTCACCCGATGGGGAAAGACCGCCACAATGTCCTTGATCAGGGGGGGTAGGTAGTCTCCCAGGAGGACTAGGTCCCGGAAATCCGAGAGGTAGAGCCTCTCGTAGAGGAGCATCATGCTCTGGACGCGGCTTGCCGCGTCATCCAGGATGCCCCTGGTTGCGCAGTCGGGGGTCTCCCCGGCCTGGAGGGCCAGGAGGCTGTGGACCATGCCCATGTTGTTCTTGATCCGGTGGTGGGCTTCCCGGAGGATCAGGTCCTTTTCCGCGAGGAGTCTTTCGATCCTCTGCTCGGCGAGCTTGCGCTCCTCCAGGGCCCGGGACAGCTTGATCGCGCTAAAGCTGAGGGAGGAGATCATCTTGGCTATCTTCGCGTAGAAGGCCATGCCCTTGTCCACAGTCTCCTCGCTGAGGCGCGGGACCCTGGCCAGGGCCTTGAGGTAGTCCTCCTCATCAAAGCCATAGCGACGGGCCTGGGCGCGGAAGAGCTCGACATCCAGCTCCTCGTCGTCCATGAAAAACTGGCCGATGAAGATGTTGCCTATGTGCCTTCCATCGATCACGAGGGGGGTAACCATGTCCCACATGTGGTTCTTGCAGCGGTACTTCCGGAAGGTACCGTCGGGGACGCCCTGGGTGAGGACGGTGTCGCTCTCCCGGCAGTTGGCCGCGGTCTGGGGATTGCAGCGGTGGAACTTGGTGCAGATGTCCTGCCAGCCCACGGCCACGAGGACCCGGCCCTTGATGTCGAGGATTGCCCCCAGCATCCCGGTCAGGGCATGGAAGTCCTCCATGAGGCTCTGGATGGCCGGGGCGTCGATGATGTCGGCGAGCTCGAGGACCCCTATGTCGCCCTGGGGATCGAGTATGGCCGCAAGCCGGTTGCGGACCGCGGTCTCGCTCTGGATCAGTCTTTCCTCGGACGCCCTTAGGTTCTCGTTGGTGGCCTGGAGCTCCTCGTAGCCCGCCTCGATCTCCATCTTCTGGAGTTCGATGCTCGTGTGGGCCTCAAAGAGCTTAAAGGCCATCTTGATCGAGGCGTCCAGGACGGTAAAGCTGGAGTTCTTGACCACATAGCCGTAGTTGGTGATCTGCTCGGTCTTGGAGACAATTGCCTGCTCGGTGTGGGAAGACAGGAAGAGGACGGGGACATTTCGGTTCTTGAGGATCTCCCGGGCGGCCTCGGT
>JAKPBN010000370.1 GCA_029778945.1 Spirochaetota bacterium | reverse complement strand
CATTCCAGGGGGTCCGGGAGCTCCTCCGCGAGCTCATAGGCATTGGATAGATAGTCGGCCCCATCCTGGACCTGGGACTGGGCGAGGGACGCCAGGCCGAGGAGCCTGTGGGCCCTGGCCTCGGCCCGGCGGGCCCCGAGGCTATGGAGGCCCATGAGGGCCGGCTTGGCCCTGTTGGCGGCCTGGCTTCCCAGGCCCCGGGCGTAGTCGTCAAAGGCCCCGCAGAGGGAGGAGAGGGAAGCCTCGAGGGGATCGGCGCCGGGCCTCGAGGCTCCTTCGGCCAGGATCTCGAGGGCCGAGGCTGTGGCCTCGGTCTCTCCGGCGGCGTAGGCGGCCAAAAAGGCCGAGAGCCCCTCGAGGGGCGGGAGGGTCGACCGGCTTCCCTCCTCCTGGGAGATGCCATAGAGGGCATCTGCTGAGAGGCAGTCGAGATAGAAGAGGGAGGCCGCCCCCGGGGTCGGCAGGGATTCCTTGACCTTCCAGAACAGGGCGGCCGAGGAGCCGATGCGGCGGCTCCCGTGGAGGGCAATGAGCTTGCCTTGGAAGGCCGCCCTTACCCTGGCGCCACCCTCGGGGGCGACCAGGGCCGCGGCGGCCGCCGCCTCGGCCCGCAATAGCCGGCCGGGGCCCTTCTTTGCCAGAAAGCCCAGGCTTCGGAGGCTATCCATGAGGAGGGGCCGTATGCCCTCCACAAAGCCGGCGACACAGAGAAAGTCCTCGAGGCAGGGCGGGTCCATCACGCCCTCGGAGAGCGAGAGGGCGAGGAGGAGTTCGGCGAATTCCCCCGGGAGGGTGGCGAGGGCCGCGGCGGCCAGCTCAGCGGTGTCCATTCTGGCCTGGGGCAGCTTGCCCAGGCAGGCCAGCCTTAGGGCGAGGCCCAGCCTAAAGCCATCGCCCTCGGCGGCGGCGGCGAGGGCCGGGCCCTGGCCGGCCGCGATGCCCGAGTCCTCCCCGTCCCGGCAGGCCGCGAGGGCCGTCTGGGCTATGGAGACCGGCGAGGGCGGGGGGGCTGAGACCATGCGTATCCTGAGCTCCCCAAGGCCCCCCGTGGGCGAGGCGGCGGTCCCAAAGAGGACGAGGCCCTCGGACTCCAGGGACTCGGACAGTACTTCCCCCAGGAGTTCGAGGCTGTCCAGAGAAAAACGGTCCAGGCCGTCCAGGACAATCACCGGGGGCAGGCCCCCCAGCTTTCTCGTCCGGGCGTAGAGCTTGAGCCTGAGGGATACGTAGAGCCTGAACCTGGTCTTGATAGCCGGGGAATAGGCCCGCCGGAAGGGTGCGGAGGCTAGGAAGGCCGCCACAGGGCCCAGTTCCTCGAGCTTGACCCTGTCCGGCGCGGGAAGGATGCCTAGGTCGGGACCAAGCCCCTCCTCGTGGAGGCTCGAGAGTATGGGGCCAAAGGGGGAATTCTCCCCCACGGAGGCATGGATCCTGAGGAAGCTCTCGGCGGCATCCTTATACAGGGCCCGGAGGGAAGCCTCCAGATAGTCGCAGGGCGCTGAGCCAGGGCCTACGGCGACGAGGAGGTCGGCTTCGGACTCGCCAATCCCATGGCGGCCAACCTCATCGATAAAGCGCTCAAGGGTGGGCTGGGCCGGGGCCGGGGGGCGATAGGCTTCAGGAAGGGGAGGGGAGGCATAGGGGAAGCTTAGGACCCGGGGTATCGCCGACCCCGCCTCCAGGCCTAGATAGCCCTCGAAGAGCGACGAGGCTCGGGGGGCAATAAAGAGGCCATCCCCGCCCACGCCGACCCAAAGCCAAGCCGCCTCCTTCTGGACCTCTTCCGCTCCTGGGCCCTCGGAAAGCAGGATGTCCCAGCCATGGAGGCGGGGGGAGAGGGCATGGAGCCGCGCCTCCAGGCCCCGGGCCGCCTCGGCCGCCCTGAGCCTGGCGCAGCCCTCGCCTTCGTCGAAGGCCAGGAAAAAGGACTCGTCCAGGGGCTGGAGCCGGGCCTTGAACACTCCGGCGACCGAGGCGATGGTGGAGGAAAGCTCGGAAACCAGGGCCGGATCGGCTTTTTTTAGCTGGGAGTGGAAGGGTATTTTGACAAACAGACCGATCATCTAGGTATCCACCTTGAAAGACCGCTACATGCGGCCTAGGATTGGAGATACAGCCATGGCTTCCTATATAGTGTATCGATCGCAGAAGCTCTCGTCATTACACCTCCAATTCAGTCCTGATGCCGAGTTCAGGACTATCGTGGACCAGTTCGGGGAGATATTCTGGCCTCCCCTCCCCGTCAATCCCGAGCTTGTCTCCTTCGCCCTCCTGGAGTTGGTGTCCAATTCCATACGGGCCCATAGGGAAAAAGGGGTCACCGAGTCCGTAAAGGTCGAGCTCGAGGCCGATGAGGGCGAGCTCCGGGCCTCGATCCTCGACGCCGGGAGGGGCTTTGATCCCTCCCTCCTCCCCTACGACATTTGCGCCGGAGTCGAGACCATCAATGTCATGAGCGAGGAATTCTCGAAATACCGGGATATCCATGAAGGCAAGCGCTTTGGCATGGGGCTTTACGTGGCCCGCAAGACCTTCAAGCGCTTTGTCCTCAATTTTGTGGACTCCCAGGAGAATCCCTGCCCCTGGTTTTCCGGCAAGGTCAAGGGCACCCGCATCGACCTGGCCCTGCCCATAGCCGAGGGCCTTGTCGCCTTTTCCCTCCCCCACAGCGGGATGGCCGAGGCTGAGGCAGGGGAGACCGAGGAGCTGGCCGGTCTCGAGGAGGTGGACGATGTCCGATAACCGTCGTTTCGCCAGCCGGGAGAGGAGCTTTGCCCGCATCCTCGTCAGCGTAGAGGGTAAGCTGGGCTATATCGCCGATGTCAGCGAGGGAGGCTTCAAGGCCCTCTTTACGGAGGCTTTTTCCCTCGACCTGGGCAGGACCTTCACGGTGAGTGTCTCCTTTGACGAGATAGGCCTCCCCCTTTTCGAGGTCAGCGCCCTGAGCCGATGGTGCCGCATATCGGGGGGCTGCCTCGAGGTGGGCTTCGAGCTTGCCCGCGGCTCCGCCGGTCCCGAGGCCTTGGCCTCCTTTGGCAAGATCCGGGCCTACTACGCCGAGGTGGATCCACCCTCAACTTGACTCCTCAATAGTCGGGTGCTACACTGGCGGCCACCGGAACACTGCGAGAGGACGGCATGTCGAATACAAGCATCATCCAGGCCTTGAGCGGTCCAATCCTAGCCAAGCTTGCCCTCGCCCTGCTGGCCGGCTTTTTCTTTGCGCTTCTGCGCAGGAAGGAGACCGAGGGCATCCTTTCCAGGTTCCTGGCCCTCGTCGTCTTCCTCCTCGTCCGGGACATCCTCTTTCTCTTCCTGCCCTATGCGGACATTTTCAGGGCCTCAGACCTCGTGGTCTTTGGTTTTCTGGCCTATATCTCCCTCTTCCCCCGGGCTAGCCTTGCCCTGTGGTCATCCCTCGCGGCCAGCTTGGCGGCCCTGGTCCTCCTGGGCGCCAAGGCCCTCTTTGGCCTGGCCCCGGGCTTTCCCTCGGAGATCCTCCGCTACATCGCCCTGGGGCCGATCATAGTCGCCGCCCTGAGCCGGGTGGGCTCCGAGGACGACGCCGCCCCCGCCAGGAGCCTCGTGTATCGCCACCGCATTATCCTGGGGGTCTTTTCCCTGGCCTACCTCATCATGGGCTCTATCCTTGGGGTCGCCTCCTTCTGGTTCCAGTCCCTTATCGTGCCCCTCTGCTACGCCTACCTGATCTGGCTTGCCTTTGCCTTCCAGTCCGCCCTCGAGGCCGAGCTTATCGAGGCCGTGGACTATTACGAGGAATCCGTGGACAGCCTCTACGACCTCCTCCTGCCCACAAGCCAGGGCCAGGTGGGCGGCCAGGCCATGCAGGAGTCCCTGGACAATATGATCCGGGTCATGGCTGAAAGGACGGGAGCCGAAGGCGCCGCCATCCTCCTCATGGAGGAATTCGAGGAAGTCCTCTCCTTCCGGGCCGTCCATGGGGCCTTTGCCCCCCCCTTCAAGCTGCCCGACAGCCTGCCCAGGGCGGCGGACAAGGTCTCGGCCTTCCTCCAGCATGCCCGCTTCAAGCTCGGGGAGGGTCTTCTGGGCGAGGTGGCCGGCACGGGCCGTCCCGTCCTGGTGGCCGACGCCGCCCTGGATTCCCGGGTCCCCCGCAATGGGGAGGAAGCCTGGCTCCGGATCGCCTCCATGATGGCCGTGCCCCTGATCGTCAAGGATCGCATCATAGGGGTCCTTGCCCTCGAGCGGGTCGGAGGGGAGGCCTTTTCGGAAAGCGACTTTGACCGGGCCAAGCTCCTCTCGAGCTTTGGCTCCATAGCCATCGCCAACTCCTTTTCCTTCCTTGAGGCCTCGGAACGCTCGGATATCGAGCGGGAGGCCTCCATCGCCGAGGGCATCCAGAAGACCCTTCTTCCGGCCAAGCTGCCGCCGATCGGGGGCTTTAGCTTCGCGGGCCTGACCCAGCCGGCCCGGGGGGTCTGCTCGGACTACTACGATGTAATCCAGACCCGGCCTGACCGGGCCGTCGTGGCCCTGGGAGACGTGGCGGGCAAGGGCGTGGCCGCCGGCCTCGTCATGGTGATGATGAGCGCCATCCTCCGCCTGGTGACCAACTCCACCAAGGACATGGCAACCCTTATGACCTGGGTCAACCGCGGGGTGGCCGGCCAGGTCGACATCGACCACTTTGCCACCCTGGGCCTCCTGGCCGTGGACACGGACTCAGGCAACGTGGAGTTCACCAACGCCAACCAGCAGCCCCTCCTGGTCTACCGGCGGGAATCCGACGCGGTGGAGACCGTGGACATGAAAAGCATCCCCATAGGGGTGGAAAAATCCACGGCCTATGGGGCAAAACGCCTGCGCCTGGCTTCCGGGGACGTCCTGATCATGTATACTGACGGGGTCATCGAGGCCATGAACGAGCAGGGCAAGCAATACGGCAGGAAAAACCTGGCGATAGCCCTCAAGCGCTGCCGGGACCTTCCAGCCCGGGAGCTCGCGGAGGCCCTGATCGCCGAGGTCCAGGACTTCTCCGGCCGGACGCGGCAGCATGATGACGAGACGGTATTGGTCGTGAAGGCAAAGCTATGAGCCAGAGAGGAGCCAGAAAGGTATGGAACTGAAGATTCGCAAGAGCGGCGAGAACTATATCATCGACGTCAATGGCGAAATGGACCTTTACAACTCCTACAAGCTCAAGGAGCTGGTGATGAAGATGCTCGAGAAGAAGGTCGGGCGCTTTATAATCAACCTGGAGAACGTCGATTATATCGACTCGAGCGGGATTGGAGCCCTGATCTACATCTGCTCGACCATCAAGAAGATGGGCCTCAAGCTCATAATCACCAACATCCACGGGTCGGTGAAAAAGGTCATTGAGCTCACCAAGCTCATGGGCTACTTCCCCATCACCCCGACGATCGAGGAAGCCCTCGTGAAGATGGAGGCCTAGAAGCATGAGCCCCCAGAAAGCGGCCAACGAGGCCAAGAAGATCAAGGTCGACGAGAATTCCCCCCTCTTTGACAAGACCGGGATGTTCCACAAGGAATTCCCCTCGGACTTCCGCCAGATCCGCTATTTTACCCTCCTCATAGTCCAGACCGCCCCTCCGGACATCAAGGAGCTCAACCTCCTCGAGCAGCAGATCTCGGAGATCATCAAGAACGCCGTCAAGCACGGCAACAAGTGCGATATGGAGAAGAAGGTCCGGGTCTGGTACTCCTTCAGCCCCGAGCACGCCCATATCGTGGTCGAGGACGAGGGCGAGGGCTTCAAGGACCTGGAGAAGTGGAACGCCTTCAACACCAAGCGGTCCTCCCTCCTCGAGGGCCAGGACTTTGAGCAGCTGGCCGACTATGTGTCCTTCCGGGGCCAGGCCGCCGACGAGAACGACGGGGGCAATGCCCTCTTTGCCGCCCTCGAGTACTGGAACGGCGGCTTTGTCTTCAACCAGAAGCGCAACTGCGTGGCCATGCTCAAGCGCTTTCCCAAGCGTCGCCTGGGAGTCCACGTGGAGTCCGAGGCCTAGGCCCTCCCCCCGACGCCGATCCCGGGCAGGTTGGCCGCCTGGGCATCGGTGAGCTCCCTGCCATAGAGGG
Source organism: Spirochaetota bacterium (assembly GCA_029778945.1). GTDB lineage: Bacteria > Spirochaetota > Spirochaetia > Treponematales > Rectinemataceae > JANYKC01. The sequence goes on along the minus strand of JAKPBN010000370.1, from coordinate 13,334 downwards.
TCTCATAAAGAAAGCGGAAGTCCTCGGGCTCCAGGTCCTCAAAGGCAATGCCGTAGTAGCAGATCCTCTCGTCCTTGTAGACCCTCTGGACCCTGCCCTTGGCGCGGATCCTCCGGCCCTCCAGGCGGAGGGACAATTCCGTCTGGGCCCCTGCCAGGAGGGCCGTGGCGAGCTCCTCCGAGGAGGTCGCGAAGAGGATGCCCCCGGCGGAGAGGTCGACCACGTTGGTGGGGTAGTCCTTGGCCTTCCGGGCCTCCTGGCGGAAATAGCCGTTCTGCTTCAGGGACCAGGCCAGGACCTTGGTGAACTGCTGGAAGGTCTCCAGGACCGATAGGTCAAAGTCCGGCCGCCTTTCGTCCTTGACGGCCAGGCTTGCGCAGCCCACCACGTATTCCTGGAAGAGTATGGGCAGGACGAGGAGGGAGCGGATGCCCGTCTTGCGATAGCCCCGCTCAAAGGCCAGGACTTCCCCCTCCACAAGGTCATAGGCCACCCCCTCTTCCCTGAGCCAGTCCGCGAACATGCCCCGGGTGATGATCCGGGCCTCAGGATAGGGGTCGGTCGCAGGGAGGCCCTGGAAGGAGGATGGCAGGTAGAGGATGCGCCCCATCCTGGCCACGGCCTTTTCCGCCTGGCCCTCGGGCAGGCGGCCCCGGTACATGGAGAGGACCTTTTCGTCGGCCACCTCGGCCGCCCTCTCGTTGAACTCATGGATGAGGAGGCGCAGGTCCCCGGGGTCGAAGTCCGCCGAGGGCTCGGGCTCCTGGACGGGGTCGAACTCCTTGGCCTGGGGAAAGGAGAGCTCGTAGCGGTCGCCTCCGAGGCTGAGGGTAGCGGCAAAGTCCTTGGGAGGCCTGCGCCGGCCGTAGCGCCGGCCCAGGTTCTTGAAGACATCCTTGGGCATGGCTACCCTGAGCCTGGCCTCGTTGCTCTCCTGGAGCCTGGCCCGGAAGGCCAGGACCTGCTCCCGCCAGCGAAGGCGGAATTCGTATTCCTCCCCGAGCCTCAGGAGGCGCAGGGGGAGGGCATGGCTGAGGATAAGGCTGTCCGGGCCGATCTCCTGGATCCGGACCGGCCACTCCCCGCTCCGGGCCATGAGGATGAGGTCTATGCCCTCGTCCCGGGCGGCGCCGAGGATAAATTCCTTTTCTATTCGCCGCAAAGGGGTGGCCATGTCAGCCTCCTTGGCCCGGGGCAGGTGGAATATCCTCGAGGCTTAGGCTCTCCACGAGCCAGGCCCCGGCCTCTTCCCGCAGCCCTAGCTCGCCCTTGGACCAGTGCGGCTTTTCCCCTTCCCCGAGGGGCCAGGCCAGGCTAAAGGCCGCGAGGGCCGAGGCCGAGCCGGGTTGGCCGTCTAGCTTTAGCCTGCCCAGGCGCCACTCCATCGGCCTTGCCTCCCCTAGGGCAGGGCTGGCCATCAGGCTCACCAAGTCGAGGCGGGAGGGCAAGATTTGCTCTTTTGGGAGCTTGCCTTTAACAAGGCCCTCCAGAAAGGCCGTGGCCGGGATAAGGACAGCCGATCGGACCGCATCGGAACCCCGCAGGTCCTCAAGGGGGCCTAGGAGGGAATCCGAGGGGAGAATTGTCCCTGGGGGCGAGCTTAGGCCATAGGCCCTTTCTGCCGCAAGCTCGGGGGCGAGGACGCTAGGCCGGCCCAGGGCCTTTTTAGCCGCGGAAGCATCCTGGCTGGCGGCCCCGGGACTCATCTTGATAGGCGGCGGGGCGGGAGGGGGCGTTGGCCCCGGGGCTGACCCGGAACCCGGAGGAGAAAGCAGGCTCCCCGGAGGCGGGGGGGAGGGTTTGCGGGCCTGGCAGGATGAAAGGAGGAAGGCCAGGAGGAGGAAGCCAAAGGCCACAAGGACCCTAGCCCTGTACAATTTCGCCATATCGTGTAACTATTTACTACATTTCTGGCCCTGGGTCAAAGGGCAATGGTAAAAAGTCCGCTCCCGGGGCCGTGCCCTGGCCAGGCTTGGCGTTGCGCAAAATCCCAGATCGGATACACTGGAGGGAAGGGGATGGGCCCGTCCCGGCCAATCCTGTAGGAGGATATATGGAGATCCGGAACCTCATGGAGGATGCCGTCCTCGCCACCGTAGGGGAGCTTTTCGAGCTCGAGGAGAAGGATACCAGGCTCGGCCTCTGCACCTGCGGCCAATGCCGGCTGGATGTGGCCTGCTATGTCCTCAACCGGATCAAGCCGGAATATATCCTCTCTGGGCGGGGCCTCGCCTATAGCGAGAGGGATATGCTCGAAAAGGTCCAGCGCCGGGCGGATATCATCTCCATCGCCCGGGAAGGATGGTCCAAGGTTGCCCATAACCCCCGGGTAACCGCCGACCATGGCGGGGTCTACAGCCGGGACCTACCCATGGGGCCGTCCTTCAATATCCCCACGGTCATGGGGCGGGTCTTCAATGGCCTCAACTACGAGCCCCTCTCCCAGGGCAAGATCAGCCTCACCATCAACGGCATCCTGGCCCCCATGGTGGACCGGAACTGGCAGAACCCCTTTATCCTGGCCCAGGCCACGGCGGGCACCTTTATCTTCTGGCCCCGGCCCGAGGCCGCGACGGCGGCGGGCTCGATCAAGTCTTTTTCCTGCGAGCTTTCGATCGATGTGGACGGCTTTGACCCCCTCTCCCACTACTTCGAGTTCGACGTGGTGGCGGATAGGTCGGCCAAGGATGAGTTTTCCCTCCTCCACTCCACCAAGATCCCGGACCTTACCCTATTCCCCCGGGGCACCGAGGAAGGCCAGGACGATTGACCGGATAAATTGTTATAGCAGAGTTATTTAGCCTATAGGACCGAGGGTTTTTGGCTAAAAGTGGCGCAAGCCTAGGGTACTACCTAGGGCTTGCGCCTTTTTTTTGCCCGAGGGCCGGCTGGCGGCGCTTTAGTACTGGCGTCGGCGGCAATAGGCTGCCAGGTCGGCGGAGGACACAAGCTCTAGGTAATGGTAGCTCGCCTCCTCACCCCAGCCTTCCTGGCGGCGAATCTTGGCCACCCGGTAGGCGATCATCCTATCCGTCGTGAGGGGGAGGGCTAGGGGCCGTCCGTTGAGATCGACAAGCTCGTCTATCCGCAGGGGCCCTGGGAGCTCCTGCGTGTCTCCATCAGGAAATACGGCGAAGTACTCGGGGTAGGTCATGGCAAAAGGATAGCATTCCAGGGGTTCCGGGTGAACCTATACGGCTGTGTGGTACTTCGCATAAAAATATTGATTCTGTCGCTTAATTATCGAAACGCTTTCGTTGACAGAAAAATTTGGAGGGGTAGTATAAGGGAGTGGTGGGAATAAGTGGGAAAAAGTAGGAAATAGTGGAATGAATCTGCTTACCGGTGAGTTTCGAAACAGCGTTGACGAGAAGGGAAGACTCTCCCTTCCGGCCCGCCTCCGAGAGGAGCTGGCCGGTTCGACGTTTGTGCTCACCCAGGGAGTGGACAAGTGCCTCTGGCTTTTTCCCCCCGAGCAGTGGGAATCCCTTTCGAAGAAGCTCATGGACTCCACGAGTCTCTTCCAGGCCAAGGCCAGGCTGGTCCAGAGGCGGATCCTCGCTCCGGCCCAGGAGGTCGAGGTCGACAAGCTTGGCCGGATCTCCGTGCCCCAGAGCCTGCGGGAGTGGGCGGGGCTCACGAAAGAGTGCGTGATCCTCGGGATCACCAAGTACATCGAGATTTGGGACGCGGAAGAGTACAGGAACTACCTGTCTGAGACCGAGTCGGAATTCCTTGCCGCCGCCGAAGAGCTCGGCGACCTGACGTTCTAGGGGGAGGGGAGATATGGCCATCGTTCATCAGCCCGTCCTCCTGGAGGAAGTGCTCTCCTTCCTCGTCCCCCCCCGGGCCGATTCCCTGATGGTCGACGCGACCCTCGGCGAGGGCGGCCATGCGGCCGCCTTCCTGGCCAAATATCCCTCCCTGCGCTATCTCGGCCTCGACGCCGATCCCGTGATCCAGGCCAAGGCCCGGGAGAGGCTCGCCGCCTTTGCCCCCAGGGTCAGTTTCCGCCTGGGCTATTTCGACGAGCTCTTTCCCGCCCTGGCCGCCGAGCTGGCCGAGGGACGGGGGGAGCGCCCCGACCTGGTCCTCTTTGACCTTGGGATCTCCATGCACCATTACCTGGAGTCCGGCCGGGGCTTTGGCTTTGCCAAGGCCGAGGCCCTGGACATGCGCCTGGACCCCTCATCCTCGCCCTCGGCCGCCGACCTGGTCAGCCAGGAGTCCGAGGAGGAGCTGGCCCGGATCATCTACGAGTACGGCGAGGAGCGCCTCTCCCGCCGCATCGCCCGGGCCATCGTCGAGGCCCGGAGCCGCTCCACCATAGCCACGACGGCCGACCTGGCCTCCATAGTCGAAAGCGCCGTCCCGGCCGCCTATCGCCACGGACGGATCCATCCGGCCACCCGGACTTTCCAGGCCCTGCGCATAGCCACCAACGACGAGCTTGGCCGGGCCCGGCGGGGCATCAAGGCCGCCTGCGCCCTCCTTGCCCCGGGAGGCATAATCGGGGTGATCAGCTTCCATTCCCTCGAGGACCGGATCGTCAAGAACCTCTTCCGGGATCTCGCAGGACGCTCTACCCAGAGGCCAGATGAGCCGATACAGGAAGTGTCGGGCCCCGTGGAATTCGAGCTTCTCCTCAAGAAGCCCCGGGAGGCCGGACCCGAGGAGGCAGGAAGGAATCCCGCCTCCCGGAGCGCCAAGCTGCGCGTGGCCCGTAGGCTCGCCGGCGGACAAGCCGGGGTATCGGCATGAAAAAAGCGGGTTTCGTCCTCCTCGTGGTCTCCCTCCCCATCCTCCTCCTCGGGACGGTCTGGCAGACCGGCCGCTATGCCGCCCTGGCCGCCGAGACCCGGCGCCTCGAGGCCAGCCAGGAGGAATGGGTCGACCAGAACCGCAAGCTTGTGGGCTCCATAGCCGTCCTCTCCAGCCGGGAGCGCATCGCCGCGATCGCCGCCCGCCTGGGCCTGCTCAAGGCCAGCCCCGAGCGCCGGGTCCACGTGGTCCCCGCCAGGGCGGGCAGGGGAGGCTCCGATGGCTGAGCCCCTGTACATGACCGCCATCGAGGCTCTGGCCGCCCTCCATGGGGCAGGCCTGGGGGACGCCCGCCTGGAGGGAGCTCCGGGGGCACGCTTCAAGGCCGCCTCGAGCGATTCCCGCGCAGTCGCCGGGGAATCCCTCTTTGTGGCGATCGCGGGCGAGCGGGTCGATGGCCATGACTACCTGGCCCAGGCCCTCGCCTCGGGCGCGACCTGCCTCCTCGTCTCCGAGGCGGCCTGGCCTACAAGGGAAGCGGCCCTGGCCAAGGCTATCGAGGCCGCGGGAGCCGCGGTCCTGGTGGTCTCCAGCCCCCTAGCGGCCCTCCAGGCCATCGCCACCGAAAGGCGCCGAAGTGTTCCCCAGATCCTCCGCATAGGCATCACCGGCTCGAGCGGCAAGACCACGACCAAGGAGATCGCCGCCTCGATCCTCTCCGTGTCCCGCCGGGTGGCCATGAATCCCGGCAACCTCAACAGCGACATTGGCCTCTCCCTCTCCATGTTCGGGATGGGGGCCGACGCCGAGGTCGGGGTCTTCGAGATGGGGATGAACCGCAAGGGCGAGATGGCCGAGCTGGCCGGGATCTATGAGCCTGACATCGCCTTGGTCAACAACGTCGGCACTGCCCATATCGGGATTCTCGGATCCCGGGATGCCATAGCTTTAGAAAAAAAGCAGATTTTCTCCCGCTTTGATGGCCGCCAGATCGGCTATGTGGGAGAGGACGAGGATTACCGGGCCTTCCTCAGGGAAGGCGTCCGGGGAGAGATGCGCGATTTTGGACCGCGCTCCCTGCCCGGTTTCCGGGGCGCCCAGGACCTTGGGCTGGACGGCTATGCCGTCGACTGGGAGGGTCTCAAGGTCCGCTTTCCCCTTGTGGGAAGGCACAATCTGGCCAATGCCCTTGCGGCCATGGCGCTCGCGGCCTGCGTGGGGACGCAGGCCGAGGACGTCGCCGCGGGGCTCGAGGCCGTGCGCCCCCTCTTTGGCCGCTCGGAAATCCTCAAGGGGAGGGTGACAGTCATCCGTGACTGCTACAACGCCAACCCGGACTCCTGCGAGGCGGCCATCGAGTTCTGCGATGCCCTGCAATGGGCCGGCCGCCGGGTCTACGTGATCGGCTCGATGCTCGAGCTGGGATCGGAGTCCGAGGCCGCCCATCGCAGGGTGGGCAGGGCCTGCGCCGCCTCCGGGGCTGAGGCCCTCTTCTTCTTTGGGGAGGAGTCCCGCCCCGCCTTTGAGGAGGCCCGGGCCTCCGGCTTCAGGGGCATCATGTTCTTCGAGACCGACTTTGACCGCCTGTCCATGGCGGTCCGGGCCGGGGTGGGGGAGGGCGACCTCGTCCTTCTCAAGGCCTCCCGGGGCATGGCGCTGGAGCGCCTCTCGGAGCTACTCAAATGACGCTGGAGGGATGCTAGATGTTCCTGGACCTGCTCTATCCGCTGGTGAAGTACTTCTCACCCCTCAACGTCTTCAAGTACCTGACCTTCCGCTCGGCCTACGCCGCCGTGACCGCCCTCCTCATCGCCTTTCTTCTCGGGCCCTGGCTCATCGAGAGGCTCAGGGTCCTGAAGTTCGGCCAGTCCGTCCGGACTGATGGGCCCGAGAGCCACCAGGCCAAGTCCGGCACTCCCACGATGGGCGGGCTCCTCATAATACTGGCGGTTGTCGTGGCCGTCCTGCTCTGGAGCGACCTGAGGAACCTCTACACCTGGGTGGCCCTGGGCTCCCTCATCCTCTTTGGCCTGATAGGCCTTGCGGACGACCTGCGCAAGATCAAGTACAGGAATTCCGACGGGATCCCCGCGTGGGTCAAGTTCTGGTCCCAGGTCATCGTGGCCTCGGCGGCCGCCCTCGTCCTCTACTTTGCCGGTGGCCACGAGACGACCCTCCTCTACGTGCCCTTCTTCAAGTTTCCCGTCCTCGACCTGGGCGTGGCCTGGCTTCCCTTCGCCATCATCTATGTCGTCTACTGGTCCAACGCGGTCAACCTCGCCGATGGCCTTGATGGCCTTGCGACGGGCCTTGTGATCCTCGCCCTCATAGCCTTCTCGATCATCACCTACATCACCGGCCGGGCCGACTGGTCCGCCTATCTCTCCATCCCCTTCATCAAAGGCTCTGGCGAGCTTACGGTCTTTAACCTGGCCCTGATGGGGGCCTGCGTGGGCTTCCTCTGGTTCAACTCCCACCCGGCCGAGGTCTTCATGGGCGATGTGGGCTCCCTGGCCCTGGGCGGGGTCCTCGGCGTCCTCTCCATCATCGTCAAGAAGGAAGTCCTCCTCCTCGTGATCGGAGGGGTCTTCATGATGGAGGTGCTCTCCGATGTCCTCCAGGTGGGCTATTTCAAGCTGAGCAAGGGCAAGCGCCTTTTCCGGATGGCTCCCATCCATCATCACTTTGAGCTCAAGGGATGGAAGGAGACCAAGGTTGTCATGCGGTTCTGGATCCTTGGAGGAATCTTCGCGATTCTCGCCCTTTCGACCCTGAAGATACAGTGAGGATTTGATGGCCAGGGGTTTTGCCGTCGAGCCGATGTCCCAGGACAGCCCCAGGGACTCCCTCCTCCTCGCCTCCCTCTTCCTCCTCGCGGGGACGGGGCTGGCCGCCCTCTGGTCGGCCTCCTCGGGCTATGCCCTCTCCCTGGGCAAGGCTCCTTCCTGGTTTTTCATGCGCCAGCTGCGCTACTTCCTGCCGGCCCTCGTCCTCTTTGGGGCCTGCGCCCTGGTCCCCCTTGAGACCCTGAGGTCCAGGATGGGCCTTATAACCCTGGCGGGCCTCGGCTCCCTCCTCCTGCCCTTTATCCCCGGCCTCGGGGAGAACCGGAATGGGGCCACCCGCTGGATAGACCTGGGGGTCACGACCTTCCAGCCCTCGGAGCTCTGGAAGCCCATCATCGTCCTCTACCTGGCCCATATCCTCGACCGCAAGCGCAAGGAGATCGAGGAGGGGACGGGGGCCCTCATACCTCCCTTCCTCCTTGTGAGCGCCGGCTGCCTGATCGTCTTCCTCCAGAATGACCTCTCCACCGCCGCGATAGCCGCCCTCGCGGCGACGGTGATTTTCTGGGTGAGTGGCGCGCCCCTCACCTTCTTCGCGGGCATCATAGCCGTGGCCGCCCCCCTGGGCGTCCTCTCCATCCTCACGAGCGACTTCCGGCTCCGGCGCATCCTGGCCTTCCTCTATCCCGCCTACGAGCCCCATGGCCAGAGCTACCAGATCCTCGGCTCCCTCCGGGCCGTGGCCTCCGGAGGCCTTGCCGGAAAGGGCCTGGGCCTTGGGACCCACAAGCTGGGCTCCATTCCCGAGGTCCAGTCGGACTTTATCTTCGCCGCCTGGGCCGAGGAGATGGGTTTCCTTGGAGTCCTGGCCTTCGCCGCCCTCTGGGCCTTCTTCGCCTGGCGCTGCTATCGCCGGGCCCTCGCGGAGGAAGATGGCTTCCGCTCCTGGCTGGGCTTTGGCCTCATCACCCTCCTCCTCCTCGAGGTCCTGGTCAACGTCGCCATGGTCGCCGGGGCGATCCCGGCCACGGGCATAGCCCTGCCCTTCTTCTCCGCCGGCGGCACCTCCCTCCTGGGGACAGCAGCCGTGGCGGGCCTCCTTGTGAACCTCTCCCGGCCCGCCGCGGCCAGGGTGGGCCACAATGTCTGAGTTTATCCTGGGCCAGGGCGGCTATTACGCGGACCAGCGGCCCCAAAGGGAAGGCCGAGGGAATGCCACGGCCAGGGCCAGGCGCCGGGGCCTGGAGCGGGGCCTTGGCATCGTGATGGCCGCCCTCGGGGCCTCGGTCCTGGCCGCGGGAGCCTTCCTCTTCCTTCCCTCCCTGCTCAAGGTCAGCCGCTACGAGGTGAGGGGCGCGACGAGCCTGGCCTATGCCGAGGTCCTCTCGGCCGCCCTAGTCCATGGCAATGAGTACTTCTTTTCCCTCGATCCCGCCCGCATGAAGGCGGCCTTGCTCCAGGAGCCCCGCATCGCGGCGGCCACGGTGGAACGGCGCTTTCCCAACTCCGTCCTCATCACGGTCACCGAAAGGACTCCCGCCGCCCTCGTCCTTGTCGAGGAGGGCGGCCGTCTCGCCCCGGTCTACCTGGACCGGGAGGGCATGGCCTATTCTTATGTGGCCGAGGGCAATCGGGCGACCGACCTTCCCGTCCTCTCGGGCCTCCGCTTCGAGGGCTTCAGGCTCGGCACCCGCCTGCCTAGCTCCCTCGTCCCGACCATGGCCGCCCTCGGGGAGCTCCGGGCCCGGGCCCCGGCCCTCCTCGGGGCCTTCTCGGAGATCAAGTTCGTCAAGCCTGCCCATGGCGAGGCCGAGCTCCTCCTCTATTCCCTCCACTACCGGCTGCCCGTGCGCACCGGTCCCGTCCTGAACGAAGCGACCCTACGCTCCATCATACTGGTCCTCGACGTCCTGGCCTCCCAAGGCCTCTCGGACAAGGTCGAGGAGATCGATTTCCGCACGGGCACGGTCGTATACCGGGTCAAGGGGGGACATCCTGGCTGAGAACCTCATAGTTGGACTCGATATTGGCACGGCCCAGACAAGGGCCGTCATCGGGGAATACAACGAAAAAGGCGTCCTTGAGATAACCGGCGTGGGCACCGCGGCCTCCACGGGCCTGCGGCGAGGTGTCGTCGTCAACATCGAGGCGACCCTTGCCTCTGTCGCCGCCGCCATCGAGGCCGCCGAGCTCATGTCCGGCCGGGAGGTCAAGGACTGCTTTGTGGGCGTGGCCGGGGCCAACATCGAGGGCATCAACTCCCGGGGCGTCGTGGCCGTCACGGGTCGGGGCCGGGAGATCACCCAGGCCGACGTGGACCGGGTGATCGAGGCCGCGAGGGCCGTCGTCATCCCCATGGACCGGGAAGTCCTCCATGTCATCCCCCAGACCTTCATCGTCGACGACCAGAAGGGGATCAGGAATCCCCTGGACATGATAGGCGTGAGGCTCGAGGCCGAGGTCCACATCATCACCGGCTCGGTCACCACGGCCCAGAACCTCGTGAAATGCGTCAACCGCGCGGGCTTCAAGGTCGAGCGCCTCGTCCTCCAGAGCCTCGCGGCCGCCCGGGCCACCCTCACCTCGGACGAGAAGGAGCTGGGCTGCCTCCTCGTCGACCTGGGGGCGGGCACCACCGACCTCCTCGTCTATTCCGACGGGGCCCCCTACTATTCCTCGGCCATTCCCGTGGGCGGCTCCCAGGTCACCAACGACCTCTCGATCATGCTCTCCCTGGCCATGGACGCGGCGGAGAAGCTCAAGCGCGAGTCCGCCTCCTGCTGGCTCGAGGGCGTCGATCCCGAGGAGACCGTGGTTGTCCCCGGTGTCGGGGGCAGGGCCCCGGCCGAGACCTCCCGGCGCAAGTTGTGCACCATCGTCCAGCCCCGCATGGAGGAGATCTTCCGCATGTCCCGGGAGAGGGTCGAGAAGATGGGCCATTGGCGCCATATCAAGGGCGGCATTGTCCTCACCGGCGGCGGGGCCCTGATGCAGGGCGCCCCCGAGTTGGCCCAGGAGATCTTTGGCCTGCCGGTCCGGGTGGGCAACCCCATCAGCCTCGGCGGCCTCGTGGACGAGTACCGCAGCCCCGTCTTTGCCACCGGGGTGGGCCTCGTGATGCTCGGGGCCGAGACCATCGCTCCGGAGCAGCGCCGGGAAGGCGGGCGGACGGAAAAGCAAAAGGCCCCCCGGAGCCCGGGGCCGAGCAGCCTTGGCAAGCTTGTGGATTGGCTCAGGAAGGGTTTCTTCTAGCTTCGGTTTTTTAGGCCGGTGGCTTGAAGGTCCTTGGGGAAGGGCCTGGCCATGGGAGCCTCGGAACATAGCGATTCTAAGGGGAGGGGAAGATGAATATCGAGCTCGTCAACGAACAGCCCATGGGCGCAAGTCCCACTGTCATCAAGGTCATAGGCGCCGGCGGCGGAGGATCCAATGCGGTCAACCGCATGATCCAGGCCGGAGTCAAGAACGTCCAGTTTGTGGTGGCCAACACCGACCTCCAGGCCCTAGGCCTCTCCAAGGCCGAGGTCAAGCTAGGCCTCGGAGCAAAGGTCACCCATGGCCTAGGCGCGGGGGGCAAGCCCGAGGTTGGAGAGAAGGCCGCCCTCGAGGACAGGGACGCCATAGCCCAGGTGCTCAAGGGCGCCGACATGGTCTTTGTGACCGCGGGCATGGGCGGCGGAACCGGGACGGGCTCGGCTCCCGTGATCGCCCAGGTCGCCCGGGACCTTGGGGCCCTCACCGTGGGCGTCGTGACGAGGCCCTTCGACTTCGAGGGCCGGGTCAAGGCCCGCCTCGCTGACGAAGGCATCGAGAAGCTCCGCCAGGCCGTGGACACCCTCATCGTCATCCCCAACCAGCACCTCCTCAAGGTGGTCGAGCGCAGGACCCCCATCAAGCAGGCCTTCTTCCTCGCTGATGATGTCCTCCGCCAGGGCGTCCAGGGCATCTCCGATCTCATCACGGTGGCCGGGGAGATCAACATCGACTTCGCCGACGTCCAGACCGTGATGCAGGGCATGGGGGACGCCATCATGGGCATCGGCATGGCCTCGGGGGACAACCGGGCCATCGAGGCGGCGGGCAAGGCCATCAACAACCCCCTCCTTGAGGATGCCCGGATCGAGGGAGCCCGCAACATCCTGGTTAACGTCACGGGGGGCGAGGATTTCTCCCTCACCGAGTACGAGGAGATTGTGAACATCATCACCGAAAGCGCGGATCCCGAGGCCCTGGTCATCTCCGGGGTTGTCACCGATCCCTCCATCGGCGACGAGGTCAGGGTCACGGTGATCGCCACGGGCTTTAACCGCGTCTCCCGGCCCGAGGCCAAGGGCCGGGAAACCGCCCGCAAGGGCTTCGAGGACTACATCTCCAACGAGGAATGGAAACGCATGACCGAGACCCCCACCCAGAGGGGCATGCAGTACCTCCTTGGGCGCAACGACGACGAGGACGAGCTTGACATACCCACCGTCCTTCGGGGTCGCCACATGGCCGGCGAGAAGAGCGAGGCCTGATGTCCACCACCCTCGCGAGGCCCCGGGACGGCCTTGTCGACCGCTACCGCGCCTATCTCATCGCGGCGCGCCGGAGGTCTCCCCTCACGGCGGAAGTCTATCTGCGGGAGGCTGACAACCTCTGCGCCTGGCTTTCCGGGCTCGGGCTCTCCCCGGAGTCCTGCTCGGCCGCCGACCTTCTCGCCTTCCTCGTCCATCGCCAGACCTCCTTTGTCGGCCTTTCCCCGGCCGGCGCCGAGGGCGAGGACGGGCCTGGTCTCTCCCACAAGACCATGGCGAGGGTCATCTCCTCGGTCCACTCCTTCTACAAATTCCTTCGCCTCGAGGGCTATCGCGAGGACGACCCCTCCGCCCTCATCGAGACCCCGAAGCAGGAACGCAAGCTTCCCGATGTCCTGGCCCCCGAGGAGGTCGACCGCTTCCTGGGCGCGATAGACGCCTCCACCCCCAACGGCCTCCGGGACCGGGCCCTCTTTGAGCTCATCTACTCCTGCGGGCTGCGGGTCTCCGAGGCGGCCACCCTGGGCTTCGATGGCCTCTTCCTCGAGGAGAAGGTCATCCGGGTCGTGGGCAAGCGCAGGAAGGAGAGGATCATCCCCTTTGGAGACGCGGCCGCCACCTGGCTCAAGGCCTATCTTTCCGAGGCCCGGCCCCTCCTGGCCAAGGAGAGCCGCTCCGACCGGGTCTTCCTCAATCGCGCGGGCAAGGGCATCTCTAGGAAGGGCATCTGGAAGCGCTTTGACCTCATCCGCCAGCATGCCGGCGTCGAGGCCAAGGTCCATACCTTCAGGCACAGCTTTGCCACCCACCTCTTGGCCGGGGGCGCCGACCTCCGGACCGTCCAGGAGCTCCTGGGCCACACGGATATCTCGACCACCCAGATCTATACCCATATCGAGCCTGAGACCCTCAGCGAATACCACGGGGATTTCTTTCCCCGCAAGTGAAGGGCCCTTCGCCCCAATTGCCCTTGAGGGTCAATCGGGAGCCGAGGAAAGGGACATCTAGGAAGGAGGAGGACGACATGAGCGACTATTTTGCCCGGACCCCAAGCCTGCCCTTCCTGCCCCCTTCCGGCGACGAGGGCCGCTATCTTGCCCTCCTTGCCCTGGCCCGGCTTGCGGGCCTTCGGGCCCTGGAGAAGATCCGCCTCCTCGAGGCCCTCGACTCAGGGATCGACCTGGCCCGCCTTCGCCTGGGAGACCTCGAGGCTATTCTTGGCAGGAGCCTAGCCCTGGGATCCTGGGAGCCCAAGGCCCTCCTCGCCGTG
>JAKPBN010000369.1 GCA_029778945.1 Spirochaetota bacterium | reverse complement strand
GACCGCGACCGGGTTCCCCTTGTCGAGGACCGGGACGGGATAGTCGCCGTCCTCGGCGGCCGGCAGGGAGGCAGGAACCGCTTCAGGCCCGGACCAGGCGGAGAGGGAGATAGACTCCTCTCATTGCGCGTGAAAGGAGCATAGAGCCACACGATGGACTTCGATAACCAGACCCCCACGCCCCAGAAAAAGCCCGAAGCGCCCAACCGAGGCAGCAAGGCGGCCCTCGCCATCTTCCTCGCCCTTCTCGTGGCCTTTTCCGGCTACATGTTCACCAACAACCAGGGACCCACCCGGTCTGAGATGGCCTATTCCACCTTCCTGACCCACCTGAGCCTCGACCAGGTCAAGGCCGTCACGATCCTCGATCAGGTGGACGCCCAGATCACGATCACCGGGGCTGACGGCAAGGACAGCTATTACCATTGCCGCCTGCCCTTTGTGGATCCCTCCCTTCCTGCCCTCCTCAGGGAAAAGAAGGTTCTGGTCGAGGGCGGCACCAAGGGCATCTCGACCTGGGCCGTCCTGGCCGGCCTCGTGCCTTGGTTCTTCGGCTTTTTTATCATCTGGATGATGTACCGCCAGGTCCAGGGCAACAACAAGGCCTTTAGCTTCGGCAAGAGCAAGGCCAAGCGCTATGTGGAGCCCCAGAAAAAGATCCTCTTCGAGGACGTGGCCGGCCAGAAAGAGGCCAAGTACGAGCTCCAGGAAGTCGTCGAGTACCTCAAGAATCCCCAGAAATTCGTCAAGATGGGCGCCCGCATCCCCAAGGGAGTCCTCCTCGTGGGCATGCCTGGGACCGGAAAGACCCTCCTCGCCAAGGCCGTGGCGGGAGAGGCGAATGTGCCTTTCTTCCATATGTCGGGCTCGGACTTTGTGGAGATGTTTGTGGGCGTCGGCGCGAGCCGCGTCCGGGACCTCTTTGACCAGGGCCGGCGCAGCGCTCCCTGCATCATCTTTATCGACGAGCTCGACGCCGTGGGCCGGACCCGGGGCGCCGGCTACGGCGGAGGCCACGACGAGCGCGAGCAGACCCTCAACCAGATGCTCGTCGAGATGGACGGCTTTGACACCAAGGATGGGGTGATCATCCTCGCGGCGACCAACCGCCCCGATGTCCTCGATCCGGCCCTCCTGCGGCCTGGCCGCTTTGACCGCCAGGTCGTCGTGGCCATGCCCGACGTCCAGGAGCGCGAGCAGATCCTGGGCATCCACATGAAAAAGGTGCCCGTAGACCCCGAGGTGGACGCAAAGCGCATAGCCCGGGCCACCCCCGGCACGAGCGGAGCCGACCTGGCCAACCTGGTCAACGAGGCGGCGCTTTTCGCGATCCGCAAGGACAGGTCCACCGTGGTCATGGAGGACTTCGAGGAGGCCCGGGACAAGCTGCTCATGGGCACGGCCCGGAAGAGCCTCTTTATCACGGATGACGAGAAGAAGGCCACGGCCTTCCACGAGGCCGGCCACGCCCTCATGCTCTATTACCTCGAGCACGCCGACCCCCTGCACAAGGTCACCGTGATCCCCCGGGGCCGGGCCCTTGGCCTTGCCCTGGCCATACCGGACAAGGACGCCTATTCCCACACCAAGAGCTGGCTCGAGGACTACATGGTCTTTGCCTTTGGCGGCTATGCGGCCGAGCGCCTCATCTACGGGGAGACCACGACGGGCACGGCCCAGGACATCCGGCAGGCCACGGATTTCGCCCGCAAGATGGTCTGCGAATGGGGCATGTCGGAAAAGCTCGGCCCCGTGGCCTATGGCCAGGAGGAAGAGCCTATCTTTATCGGGAAGGAGATAGCCCAGCACAAGGACTACTCCGAGGATACGGCCATGCGCATCGACGAGGCCGTCCAGGCCTTTGTCCAACGGGCCCTCGACAGGGCCTCGGCTATCCTTGTGGAGCACCGGGACCAGCTTGAGCGCCTCGCCCAGGAGCTCATTGCCCGGGAGACCCTCCTCGACTCGGATATCCGCGAGCTCTTTGGCTTCCCGGACCGCAAGGTGGAAGCCTGATGCCCAGGGCCAGGGGGACTTTGCTCGGCTGGACTAGCCCTCTAGCGCTCAGCCTCCTGGCCGCCTTTCTGTCCTTCTGGCCCCTAGCCCTTGCGGCCCAGCCGAGGAGCCCCGAGTCCCTGTCCCTGATGTCCGCTGCCGCCACTAAGGCCGGCCTGGGCGATTGGGCCGGAGCCGAGGACCTCGCCAAGCGGGTCTTGGCCCTGGACGACCGGGACTCGGATGCCCTCTATCTTTCGGCCCTCGCCGCCATGCGGCTCCGGGACGAGGTAGGCCCTCCCCTGGAGGCCCTCGAGCTTGCCCGGGCCTCGGACACCTTTAGGTACTATTCCTCCCAGGCGGCCCGGGATCTCCAGGCAGGTCTCCTAGTCCGCCTGCGCCGCTTTGAGTCCGCCTTGAGGCTCCTACCCGGCCCG
>JAKPBN010000354.1 GCA_029778945.1 Spirochaetota bacterium | reverse complement strand
GGCGTCCAGGGCCGCGGCGGGGATCTCGATCATGATGCCCAACTCGGGGAGCTTGCCGAGCCTGAAGCCCGAGGCCTTGAGCCCCGCGGCCTCCTCGAGGAGGATGGCCTTTGCGGCCCTAAGCTCGTCCACGACGGCTATCATGGGGATCATGATCCTCAAGAGACCGTGGGGGCTCGCCCGCAGGAGGGCCCTTAGCTGGGAGCGGAAGATGTCCTCGTGGGCCAGGCAGAAGCGTATGGCCCTCTGGCCCAGGAAGGGGTTCTCCTCGGCCCTGGCCTTAAGCCCCGCTATGGGCTTGTCCCCGCCCGCGTCGAGGGTCCGGATGATCACGGGCCTGCCGGCCATGCGCTCCAGGACGTGGCGGTAGGCCACATACTGCTCCTCCTCCCCGGGGGGAGCCGACCGGTCCATGAACATGAACTCCGTGCGAAAGAGCCCGATAGCCTCGGCGCCTCCGGCCAGGGCCGCCTCGACCTCGGCGGGACCGCCTATGTTGGCCCCCAGCTCGAGGGCTTTGCCGTCCGCCGTGCGGGTGGCAAGGCCGGCGAAGCGCCGGGCCTCCTCCCGCTCGGCCAGCCAGGCCTCGCGCTTGCGGGCATAGACCCCGATCTCGGACTCCGAGGGCTCACAGATGACAAAGCCCGCCGAGCCGTCCACGATCACCATGGTCCCGGCCTTCAGGGCCTTGCCCGCTTCCCCAAGGCCCACGACGGCGGGGATCTCCATGGACCTTGCGATGATCGAGGAGTGGGAGTTGGCCGACCCTGCCAGGGTGAGGATGGCCAGGACCTTGGCCCTGTCCATGCGCAGGGTCTCCGAGGGGAGGAGGTCCTGGGCGAGGACGACGGAATCCTCGGTGAGGCCGGCCCAGGGGTCGCTCGCCCCCCCGGAGAGGGCCAGGCGGATCCTGCCCACAAGGTCCCGGAGATCGTCGGCCCGGGCCTTGAAGATCCCGCCCTCGGCCTCGAGGAGCTCGATAAAGCCGGCGGCCGCGGCTTCGAGGGCCTCGCCCGCGGCCAGGCCCCCCTTGATGCGGCCGACCACCTCGTCGGCGAGGTCGGGGTCCCCGAGGATGGAGAGATGGGCCTCGAAGATCTCCGCCTTGAGGTCCCCGAGCTCCCTCCGGGCCTTGTCCCGCAAGGCCTCCAGCTCGGTCCTGGTCGAGGCCAGGGCGGATCTCCAGGCCGCGAGCTCGCGCTCAGGGTCGAGGCAGGGCCGCGTGCCGGGGGCGGGGCCCTCCTCCCTGGCTGGGGAGAAGACCCTGCCTATGGCTACCCCGGTGGAGGCGGCTATGCCGCGCAAGGTCGAGGACACGGCTATGCTCCCGCGCCGGAGATGAGGTCGATGATCTCCCGCGCCGACGTGGCCTTGAGGAGGCCCGCGAGGCGATCGTCATCGGCGCAGATGCCGGCGATCTCCGTGAGGAGGTCGATGTGCTCATCCCCCTTGGCCGCGATGCCCACGAGGAGGTAGGCGATGTTGCCCTTGCCAAAGTCGACCCCGGCCGGGACCTGGACCACGGCGAGGCCCGTGGACTTGACATAGGCCAGGCCGGCCTTGGTCCCATGGGGGACGGCGACGCCCGAGCCGACATAGGTCGTGGAGAGATTGTCCCGCTCCACCATCTTGTCTATGTACTCGCTCTGGATATGTCCGGCGGCCCGGAGGATCTCCCCGCAGGCGCGGATAGCCTCGTCCTTGCTCGCATACGAGGCTCCCACCCTGACGGTGGCCTCGGACAGCATCTTGGTGTCCATCGTGCTCATGCTCCTTGCGCTGGGGCGCTTCGTATATATCGGTCGAGAGATCTGGCATAGTAGGCCCGGATCGCGGCCTCATCCGCGGAGAGGAGGGTCTCGCTGGTCTGGGGATCGAGGAGGGAGACGCTCATCTCGTTGAGGATGGCCTGGGTCTCTGGAGAAGTCCTGGGTGGTGCGAGAAGGAGGACGACAAAATCCGACCCCAGGGCCTTGCCCCCGGGGTCGCGGACCGGGCCGCCCGCGAGGGACATAAGGACAAAGCTTGGGCGCTCGACCCCGGAGGTCCGGGCGTGGAGGAAGAGCAACCTGGCCCCGGGGAGGGGGATGCCTCCATCCCGGGAGCGCTCCCGGAGGTCCCCGAGGGCCCTGGCGCGATCGAATAGGAGGCCGGCCTCATCCAGGCGGTCCAGGATGGGGACGAGGAGGCCCTCCCAGTCCTGGCCGGCCTCGACCTGCCTCAAGGCCCTGATGCCCTCGAGCATGGCGAGGCTGGCCCCCAGGTAGCGGGTGATGTCCCCCCGGGCCGAGTCAGCCTCCCCGGACCCTTCCATCCCGGCGGGGGCCCGGCCCTCGCGGATGCTCCGCTCCCGGATAATGATGGCCTCCCGTACCGCCCTCACCCCATCCTCGTCGAGGAGGGCGCTCACAAGGACATAGTCTGAGGCAGGCAGGGGAAGGGGCACGGTGGACACGAGG
>JAKPBN010000338.1 GCA_029778945.1 Spirochaetota bacterium | reverse complement strand
GCTCCGGCCGTCGCGGTGAGGCTTATCAGGCTGTTGTTGGCCGCCCCGACTGCCGCCGAGAGGGCGATATTCGTGCCGGCTATCAGGCTGATCGACCCTCCGCCAACCCCAGTTGTGCTTATCGAGCTGGTCACGGTCAGGCTCGAGCCCGTTGATTCGATTCCGATGCTTCCGGTATTGGTGGTTATGCCTGTGATGCCCTGGGTCACGGCACCGACAGCGACGATATCAATCGGGCCACCGGTGCTCGTGATCCCCATGCCCGCGTCGCCAAGCTGGAGGGCATTATACTCCGACACATAAACGGCGCCCGAGGAGAGGACGCGCAGGATATCAACCCTGGTTTCAAGGGCAACGGCACCTGTGCCTATGTCGCCGGCGGTGAGCTGAAGGGTACCTGAGCCCACAGACTTGGGCAGGTAGATATCCTGGACACCTACGCCTGCACCCGTAATTGTCCCCGTTCCCAGATTCACGATCATCGTCTTGTCATTGCCCAGCTTGAGGACTGGGCCGACAAGGCCGTGGAAGGCTAGGCTTTGGTTAGCCGACTGGAGGGTGAGGTTATAGGCCATAGAGGAGAGGTCGGCCGCGGCCGCAGAGCCAATGGCTATGGCATTCGAGGAACCGACTCCTGCGGTTAGGCCGATGGTGAGGGTCCCGGTCGAAACCAGGAGATTGAGCTCGGCGAGGGTGAGGGAAAAGGCCCCGGGGCCGTCAGAAAGAGCGATGCCGAGGCCGTCGGCATTGGGATAAAGGGCAATGCCCCCGTTGCCAGTGATCGCAGCGCCGATGGCCAGGGAATGGGCCGTGGCGGTAAAGGAGCCCGTAGCCCCCGCCGTAGCCGCCTCGACGAAGGTGATGTCCGCGCCGGCGTTAGTCGCCGCTAGGCCAGCGGCATTGGCGCCTGCGGTCGCGAGGCCCAAGGTATTCAAGGCCCCGAGGGCCGCGAAGGCCCCTCCGGCAAAGCCGACCGTAAAGGAGGTGGTGTTGGAGATAAAGACCGTGCCGCTATAGGAGAGGGCCTCCAGGAAGCTGACCGCCGTGTAGACCGGCATGCCCATTGCGGTGCCGATGGAGCCATTGGCGATCAGCCTAAGGCTAGACGCGGCGATGGAGCCGGCGGACTGGGTAAAGCCTCCCCCGGTGCCCGCATTTACCACGACGGTGAGCCCCGGGGCCGTGAGGCCTGCCACGGTGATCGTCGCCCCTGCGGCAGATCCGCCGTTGTTGGTGGAGTCAAGGACAGTGTCCGCGGTTAGGGTGGAGGCCCCCAGCCCGATTGTCTGGCCGATCGTCCGCAGGATTCCGGCGGCTTGCCTGGTCCCGGCGCTCGTCGCAGTCAGGCCGCCCCGGAACAGGAGGACATCCGCCGCGTTGTCTCCCAGGACAATGGTGCCGGTGTTGCTCAGGGTCGCGGCGGCGGTGATGTCGCAGCCCCCGAGGATAGAGAGGGAATAGGCTACCCCAGCCGTGTTCAAGGTGGTCGCGGTCAAAGCCCCGTCAAATTCGATCGTCCCGGTTGTGGCAGTGAGGGTCACGGTCGTGGCGGCCACAGTCCCCTGGAAAGTCAGGCCACCGGAGTCTGTCACAAGGATAGTCGCAAGATCGGTGCCCACGTTACCCCGGACAAGGACTGTCCCGGTGGTGTTTACCGTCAGGTTGGATGCAAGGCCCGCAGGAGTTCCCAGGATTCCCTGGGTATCAAAGATTCCGCTAGCTCCTCCGTTGCCCAAGGTCAGGGTAAAGCCATCGGCGATTGTCGCCAGGGAGGAGAAGGTGATAAGGCCTCCGCCCGAGGAATAGAGGGCGGCCGAGGCGTTGATCCCCAAGGCTCCAGTGTAGGTCTGGGTCGTGGCGCTCCGGATTGTCCCATAGACGGCCGTGGTGCCGCCCACCGTAATGCTTCCAATCAGGTTGGCGACCATGCCCAGGGTGGAGCTAAAACGCGCGTTGGCGGTAGCTATTATCAGGTCCCGGGCCGCGCCATTGCCATCGAGGGTCCCGTCGAAGCGCACGAGGCTGCCTAAGGCACTCGTAAAGGTCGTATTAGCATAGAGGGTGGCCGCAGAGCCATAGGTCTGATTGCCCGTGGTGGTGACCGTGGCGGAATGGAGTTGTGTCGTCCCGGTAATATTGAGGACACCCACATTTATGACCTGGTTCCCGGCGGCCGTGCCGACCACAGCGGGACCGGTGATCGCTAGGTTATAGTTGGAGGCCGAGCCATCGACATCATCCGAAAGAGTCACAAGGTTCGCCGTCAGGTTCGTGCTCGCCCCGAGGGTGAGCTTGCCCGTATAGGCCTGGTTGTTAACCGTCGTGACCGTGGGAGCCTTGATAAGGGTCGTTCCGGCGACACTCAGGCTGTCGAGGAGGTTAGCCGCCCCGCCGACCGCCAGGTCAAACTGGGCATTGGCCCCGGCGATGCCTAGGGTATAGGCGGTGCCAATGCCTCCCACCGTGCCCTTAAACCAGACGAGCTTGCCGGCAACGCTGGTCAAGATGGCATGGGAGAACATTGTTAGATTGGCGTCGTAGGTCTGGTTGTCCGTGGTGGTGACAGTCCCCGAATGGAGGGCCGTCGTCCCCGTGATACGCAGGACGCCCGTGTTGGTAAGGGAATTCCCCGCCGCGGTGCCGATTACAGCAGCTCCGGTGACCGTCAGGTCATGGCTGCCCCCGTCCACATTTGCCAAATAGGTTATGGTCGTTCCGGCAAAGTTGCTGGTCACGCCCAGGGTGAGGTTTCCGGCATAGGACTGGGTTGTGGAGGTCGCGATAGCCGAGGTGGAGACCAGGGTCGGGCCACCCGAGACCGTGAGGCTCGAGGGCCTCAGGGTCCCGCCGGCGCCCACAATTCCGTCGAAGCGGGTCTGACCCGTTCCGCCATTGGCTATGGTCAGGGACTGGGTTCCATCGGCTGCGGCGTTCACGGCTCCGTGGAATTCCAGGTAAGCCGCGCCCGCGCCCAGGTTGATGGTGGAGTTCTGGCCCAGGACCACGGTGCCGTAAAGATCGATGTTGCCCCCCGCGCTGTTGAGGACGGTCCCCGCAAAGGCCAGGTTGGCCCCTCCGGTGATATCGATAGCGCCTCCATTACTCGCGCTAGTGCCGGTCCCGAGGCGAACGGGCACTAGTACTCCGTTGAGATAGAAGGCTCCGTTCGCGCCACCGCTGTTGACCGCCTGGACTAGGCCCCCTGCTCCATTGTTGATGTCGATGCGGTTGAGAGCACTGCCTATGCCATTGGCGCCGGCGTTGACGTTGAGGGCTATGTTCCCAGTGGTCTTGAGCTCGGAAAAGGCGCCGGAGGTGGCGTTGGATGCCTTTATGCCCGAGCTGCCCGCATTCAAGGTCAGGTTGCCCGAAGTTGAAGCCAGGGCGTCGGCGATCCCGGAGTCGGTGAGGAGGATTCCCCCGGCCCCGGCGTCGGAGTTGACTGCGATGGCGCCTGCGGCCACCGGGCTCAGCATGGTATCGATTGTCACGAGGCCCGACTGGACTCCGGCCTGCCCAAGGGACAAAGTGGTAAAGCTCTTAAGGTGGGCTATCTCGGCGTCGTCGAGCTGCCAGGCTCCCGCGCCACCGCCCAGGCCCATCGTGGTTCCAGGGGTCTCCATGTAGAAGTTAGTCGCCGTCGCATAGGTATCAGCCGTGAGGACGATGTTATCGCTCCTCACCGTGAGGCTCGTGAGGCTAAGGACGTTCGTGCCGATCTGGCTCCCAAGGCTTTGGCTGGTCTGGCCGGAATGGATGGTCAGGGCCT
This sequence comes from Spirochaetota bacterium, assembly GCA_029778945.1. Taxonomy (GTDB): domain Bacteria; phylum Spirochaetota; class Spirochaetia; order Treponematales; family Rectinemataceae; genus JANYKC01. The sequence continues at coordinate 14,008 of JAKPBN010000338.1, read as the reverse complement.
GGGCCCCGGTGATGGGGGCCGAAATGGTGATCGCGGCGCCGACCGGAACCGTCGAGGCTGCGGTGCTATCGAGGGTCACCGCCCCGCCGAGGGCTACCGAGGCCGCCGTGAGATTAATCGGGAAGCCGTTGGTCTGGATCGTTCCGGAAAGGCTGATCGCGCCATTCGCTGTGAGGCTTAAGGGAAGCCCCGTGCCTATCAGGTTGAAGCCAGCGCCTTGGCTGATAGTCCCTCCAACGCCGGAGGAAAGGATGGAGAAGGAGGAGGCCCGGGCGACGTCCATAGTGATAGCCGCGGTGATCTGGATGACTCCCGTATGGGCGGCATCGCCGATAGTCAGACTGCCAGTCGTGGTCACTTGGTTGAGCTCGGCCTGGACGAGGCCCAGGTTTCCTCCGGAGTTGGTCCCGATGTCTATTATCCTGCCGGCCGAAAAACTCGTGAGAACAACATTTCCTGAGCCTGCGGTGATCCCGCTGCCCAGGGTCATATTGTCTGCCAGAAGGGTTATGGGGCCGTTGTTCGAGGACACGGGTCCGGAGAGGGTGATAGCCTGGCCCGCTGTGCCTTGCCTGAGCCAGACGGCCCCACCGTTGAAGCCGTTGCTACCCTGGTAGCTCGTGCCGGCGGCAGTGATATCGCTTATCGCGACATCCCCTGCGGTGCCGGCGCTGTTAAAGACGATGGTCGCCGAGGCCGTCCGGATAGGCAAGGGAATAGTCCCTATGCCACCAGTCGTGCTGGCCTTGAGGGTCAGGATCCCCGAACCGGTGGTGAGTCTATTCTGGAGCACATCGGATAGGACCCGTCCGGAGAGGGTCAGGGCCCGGTTGCCGATGTTTACGGCCCCGCTATCACCGATAGTCAGGGCCCCGGCCGTGACCGCCGCGACCGAATCTTCGCCAACGACAATGGTTCCCGCCGTGATGTTCACCAGCTCGGCCGCGCTAAGGTCAAAGCCCGAGGCTCCACCTATAGAGACCGCCGTCGGGGTAGTGTTGGGGAGGAGATAGGTATTGGCCGTGCCCGAGCCTATGGTCGAGGTGACGGCCATCGTGTCTCCCCGCAGGGTGATGACGCCGTTGGAGGTCGAGAGGGGGGCCCCCACCGTGATGCCGACGGCTCCGGTTTCCACAAGGGTCAGGCTTGCGCCGGCGGCGGCGTTGCTGCCGCTCACGCTTGTTCCGCCCGCCCGGGAATCCTGGATGCTGACAATCCCTGCGGCGGTGTTGGCGATGGCGATGGAAGAGGAGGCCGTGGCCAGGGTCGTCGCGCTGCCGATGCCGTTGGCGGCCTTGAGGCCAAGGGCGCCCGTGGTCAAGGTATTGGCCCCGCCCTGAATATTGCTTCCCGAAAGGGTGATATTCCTTGCGCCTAGGTTAACGGCGCTCGAGGCGCCGACTGTCAGGGTCGCCGAAGTCCTTGCGGCGGCCGAGTCCTCGCCCACAAAGATGGTTCCTGCGGTGATGGTATTGAGCTCCGTGTCTGTAAGGTCAAAGCCCGCAGCCCCGCCTAGGGAGGACGGCGTTCCTCCCGTCATGGGCAGGATATAGGTGTTGGCCGCTCCGGAGGAGATTGAGGCTCCGGCTAGGCTTATCACATCGGCCTGAAGGGTGATAGGGCTGGCCGTCGTGGAGATAGTCCCCGCCGTATGGGAAAGGCTGCCGCCGCCCCCGGTGACCGTTAGGGTCACCCCGGAAGGTCCAGAGACATTGCTCCCGATAGTCAGATTGCCCGAGGAGGAGACGCTCGCCGTGGTGCCCGCCGTGACACCGGCGGCTATCAGGCTTGTCGTGCCCGTATTGACCAGGCTGACAGCTCCGGTCCCGGCGCTGCCACGGAAATTCAGGTTTCCAGTGTTGGTGACAAAGACCCCGACTCCGTTCGTGGCGCGGGCGTCGAGAAGGGTCGTGGCGGCCGTAAATATTCGGGCAAGGTTTGTCCCCACAGCCGTAGTGGTCCCGGAGACGCCGAGTTCCACCGTGGGAGCGGTCAGGGTGCCGCCGGTCTGGGTTATGGTACCAGCACCGTTGGCATTCAGGGCAATAGCAGTGGAGATTGCCGCTGCCGGGCTCCCTGCGATGACGATGCTCGTGGAGGAATCCAGCCTCAAGGTACCGATGTTTCCATTTATAAAATAGTTTGTGCCTATGGTTATTGTGCCCGCCGAGGAGGATAGATATACATCCCCGCTCGTCGTGTTGTTGACCGTAACCCCGCCGGTGCCTAGACCGCTGATCGTGACAGGGCTCGCCCCAAGGGCACCAATGCCGGTAGCGGCGTTGAGGGTGAGGGTTCCGGCACCGGCGGTCACGAGACTTCCCGCCGTCCAGGTGATCTTGCCCACACCGGCCAGGTTATCCGCCTTGATGGTGAGGCCCGCCGCCGAGGTGACGCTTCCGCCAAGGCTTATGTCATTGGTGCGGTTCTGGATCGATATGCCCCCCGTCGCGTTAGTCGGGGCTACCGCGGCGGTCACCGATATCGTTCCTGTCTCCAAGGGATCGCCCAGGGTGAGGAGACCCGTCGTGGTTATCGTCTTGAGCTCGGCGTCTGAAAGTTCAGGATAACCCGCGGCATCGGTCGCCGACCCCAGGCCCAATGCCAAAGCGAGAGTCTTGGGCCGTAGGGTGACGGCGCCAGAGCCTCCGGTGATCGTTCCGGAAAGAACCATCCGGTCGCCCTGCAGGGTGATCTGGGCCGCCCCGCCGCCGTTGGTGATCGTGCGGCCCCCCGCGTTGGTCAGGGTCCCCGTCCCCGCGTCCAGGGTGATGGTTCCGCCACCGGTGATCGTCGAGTTGTTCGTGAGCCCCACACCTGTGATGCCCAAGGTCCCGGCCCCGCTCGTCGTGACCACCCCGTTGACCACGACAGCCTGGGCCGCGCTCAGACTCACCGAGGTCCCTGCCGTGTTGGCCACGAGGCCTGCCGCGCCTACGGTCAGCCCTCCCGTCGTCTCAGTCACCGTTATTCCCAGGGTCCCGCCTGCGCCGTTGCTCCCGCTCACGGTCAACGCGTTGCCCGCTCCCACCGAGGATCCCGTGTACGCGATCGCCCCGCTCGTGATGTTCGTGAGCTGCACCGTCCTCACGGTGCTCGCCCCGGTCAGGCTGATGCCCCCCACCGCGCTCACCGTCAGGCTCTGGCTCGCCGTCGAGGAGATCGCCCCCGCGCCCGACACCGTAGCCCCCGACTGAAGGGTCAGGGCCCCGGGCACGGACAGGCCAGAGTTCACCGCGATCCCCCCCGTCGTGTTCCTCAGGGTCACCGCCCCCGTCGCCAGGCTTAGGGCCACGGCTCCGTCCACCGTGATCGCCCCGCTGATCCCTGCCCCGCCCACAAGGAGGATTCCGCTCGTCGTGATCGTCCCTAGCTCCGCATCGGAGAGGCCCAGGTTCGCAAGGCCGCCTCCAAGAGTGATCGGTATTGTCGCCGTCGAAGGCGCCAGGGTCACGTCCCCGCTCCCCGCCCCTATAGTCCCGCCGCCCAGGGCCATGTCGTTCGCGGTCAGGCCGATCGCCGTGTTGGTCGACACAAGCCCGCCGCCGTTCGTCAGGGTACCCGTGCCCGCGTTCAGGGTGATTCCTCCGGGACCGGTCACCGTCCCCGAGTTCGTGACCCCCAGCCCCGTCAGGTTCACCGTAGCGCCGGCCCCGGCCGTCACCGCCCGGCCCGCGCCCACCGTCACCAGGCCCGTCGCGTTCACCGTCACCGCCGTCGAGCTTGTGATGCTTCCCGTCGCGAGGCTGACGCTCCCGGTGTCCTGGAGGTTCACGAGACCCCCCGTGGTGGCGATGTTGGCGTCCGCCAGGTTGCCCGTGTTTGTCACATATACCGCTCCGGCGCTCGAGGCCGCCCTAAGGTAGGTCGTCGCTGCCGTCAGGATGGGCAGGGCCAGGGTGCCCACCGACGTCGTCGCCCCCGAGGTTCCCAGGTTAACCGTTGGCGCCGTCAGGGGGCCACCAGTACGCGTGATCGTCCCCGTCGCGTTCAGGGTCAGGGACACCGTCGGCGTCGCCCCCGGCGCGGCCGCCACCACAACGTTGCCCGAGCCGTCCACCCTCAGGTTCGCGATCGCCCCCGCGGGGAAGAGGTAGTTCGTGCCTATGGTCACCACCCCCGAGGTCGAGGCCAGGTAGACATCCCCGCTCGTCGTGTTCGTCGCCGTCACATTGCCGCCACCGGTCGCACCTATCGTCACCGGGTTCAAGGCAGGCGCCCCGATCCCCGTCGCCGCGCTCAAGGCCACGGCCCCGTTCGACACAAGGCTTCCCGCCGTCCAGCTGATCGCCCCCGCCACGGCCCCGCCGCCGTTCGCTGTCACCGTCAGGGTCGATGCCGAGGTCACATTCGCCCCTAGGGCAATCCCGCCCTGCTGGTTCGTGATCACCAGGCCGCCTGTCGCGTTGCTCGGCGCCAGGGCCGCCGTCACCGAGATCGCCCCCGTCTCCGTCGCGCGCCCCAGGGTCAGCACTCCTGTCGTCGTGATCGTCAGCAGCTCCGCGTTCGACACCTCAGGATAGCCTGCCAGGTCTGTCCCCGACCCAAGGTCCATCCCCAGGGCCACCGTGCTCGGCCTGACCCGCACCGCCCCGCTACCCCCGGTCACTGTCCCGGAGAGCGCTATCCGGTCGCCCTGCAGGGTGATCTGGGCCGTCCCGCCGCCGTTGGTGATCGTGCGGCCCCCAGCGTTGGCCAGGGTCCCCGTCCCGGCGTCCAGGGTGATGTTCCCTCCACCGGTGATCGTCGAGTTGTTCGTGAGCCCCACTCCCGTGATGCCCAGGGTCCCCGTGCCGCTCGTCACCGCCGCGCCGATAGTCACAAGGCCCGCGGTCCCCGTTATCGAAATGGTACCCGCACCGGTAGTCGACACCGCCCCGGACGTCGTCAGGTCCCCGGTATTCTGGATGGTGACATTCCCGCCGCCAACATTGGTCGCAAGGCTCACCGTCAGGGGGTTGGCTGTGTTGAGCAGGTTGAGGTTTCCGCCACCGGTATTCGAGGCATTGAAAGCCGCCAGGGTGTTGGCCTGGCCTAGGTCGATCCCGCCTGCCCCAGAAACGGTGAGGCTGGCGCCCGAGAGGATGCCCGCGGTCTGGTTTACCAGGGCCGAGGCCTGGAGCACGAGATTCCCACCAGTCAGATTGTGGCCCAAGCCGATGTTGCCGCCCCCGGCTATGAGGGTGAGGCTAGCGGAAGAGGAGAGATTGCCTGCCGTGCTGAGGCCGGTTCCGGAAGCGAGGTAGAGGTCCCCTGAGCCCGTATCGATGGCCGCCGCCGGCAAGGTCAGGGCTCCGCTTGAGCTGACACGGAGGGGGGCATTGAGCGCGAGGACCGGGGTGGCCAGGCTGAGGGCTCCCGTATGGGCCACAAAGGCGCCGGCGATCGGGCTATTGCCCAAATTAAGGGTGGCCCCGGCGCCAGAGGTCAGGAGGGGGGGTCCGGAGACAGCCACGGCCCCCGTGCTCAGGGCATTGGTCTGGAGGTTGAGGGTTGTTCCCACAAGGCCGCCGGAGGAGTAGGTGATCCCCGAGGCGCTCTTGGTGTCCAGGCTCACGGTCCCGCCCGCGGCGCTGACCGTCCCGGCCAGGACTATGGAGTCCCCGTTGCTGACCGTGACGGTGGATCCAACTACACCGGTGACTGTCCCAAGGCTCAGAGCGAGGGTGTTGACGAGGCTGATGTTCCCGCTGCCCGTGTTGGTCGCCGAGAAGGCCGAGACGGAGTTGGCCGATCCCAAGGTGATGCCGGTGGCGGCGTTGGCCACGAGGCTTGCGGCCGCAATGGGATTGACCTGGCCCAGGCTGGCCGTGGTGGAGGTGGCGGTCAGGGTCGTGCCCACGGAGGAGGTCCCGAAGGTGATAGCGCCCGTGGCGGCTATCGTGGCGCTGGAGGTGGTCGTGAGGTAGACCGTGGAGCCAAAGGTGTTGGCGCCGGGCAGGCTGATGGCAGCGGCCCCGGTGTCGATAGTCACGGTGCCGGTGACGGCTAGGGTGTTTCCCCCTAGGGCCAGGTTGCCCGATGCCACCGAAAGATTGCCCAGAACCGAAAGGTTGGAGGCTAGAGTATGGGTGCCGCCGGTGATGCTTAGGTGGCGATAGGTATAGCCAAAGGGAAAGCCCGTGCCCCCGTAGAGCTCGGCCGTGCCCTGGCTAGAGTCAAAGACCAGGGCCATGGTGCCGGCCCCGGAATGCCTGATCATCCCGGGGTTTGAGAAGGTGGATGTCAAGGTCAGGTTCGAGCCATTCGTGTCCCAGGTGCCGGTGTTGGCGAGGGACCAGACGGTGAAATTCCCCGTTTGGGTGAGGATGTTGGCGGAGGACAGGACATCGTTGGCCGCGGGCGCGACCCCAAGATCCCAGGTGGCAGGCGCCGCGGGGTCGCCATCGAGCACCGAGGTGAGTGTGTTGTAGGCCGTGAGATTGGAGCCGGAGGTGATCGCCGATACTCCGCTGGTAACGTTGCCGGCCTGGTCCGTGGCGTCTATCGAAAAGGCAATAGACGATCCCGAAGCGAGGGCAGCTACAGGAAGGGTACGGCTCGCCGTCCAGGCGACCGGGCCACCGGCAGACGCAGCGGCGCCGCCTTCGATCGTGGCGGTCAGGCTCGAAAGGCTCTCACTCGAGGATAGGGTCAGGGTGACGGCGGAGTTCTGGGTGGCGAACACTCCCCCCCGCCCCGAGCCGGCCTGGGCTATGGTGACTGTGGGAAGGCCAGGGGCCTTGTTGTCCACGGTCGCAGTCATCGAGCTCGCCGTCGTCGAGGATCCGCCCATCGCGGCGACGCTAGCCGTAACAGAGACTGTCCGCAGGGTCGAATAGTCTATCCCGCCTCCGGCCAGGGCAAAGGTGGCTTGATAAATGCCATCTCCATCGCTGCCAGATGCCAGACTGCCGGCGACGGCCGCTCCGCCGCCGAATTGGGAGAAGTCAAAGCTGATCGAAAGGACGCTGCCTCCGCCATTTGCGGCGCCATCCCCGGTTGCGACGGTATCGTCCCACTGGGCTATGACCGTATCCCCGATCTTGTAGGCTCCAGCGAGGCCGGTCGCCCCGCTGAACGTGATCGCACCAGCGGTCACTACCGTCTGGGCGTAGAGGCTGCCCGCCCCAATCGCCAGGAATCCAGCAAGAGCTATGGAGCGGAGGATGGGCCTCAGGGATGCCATGGGCGGTCGCTTCGTCAATGCAGACTCCTTCATGAAATGGGACAAGCTAGGCCGGGGGGGAGGGCAGGCATAGGCGGGAGGAAGGGCGGGGCCTTTTGCCCGGCTCCGGCTCCATCCATTATATCTCGCCTCAGGCTCCAGGCCAGCCCTGGACAAGCCCATGGCTCTCCCCATCGTATAGAATGTCGGTCTTGGGGGGCCGATTCTTGACGCCCCGAGGCTTCTAGGAGGGGCCCGGGCCTCGGCTTTGACAGTTTCAAGAAGCGTGTCGACTTTTTGGCCAAACCAGGGTAGCTTTGAGGGGATAAATGCAACCCTTGGGTGAGCCGTGGGTCTGTATACCTAGGAGTAACCAGCGTGTATAAAATTGAAGCCTATACTATCCCGGAGCTTGTCGAAAAAGGCTGTCTCCGCTACGCGGAGCGCCCCGCCCTGGGCTGGGTTGGCAAGGAAGCCCTGCGCTATTCCGATGTGGAAGTCCTTTCCAGGAAGGTCGCGGCCCTCCTCGGCCTCCTGGGCACCAAGCCCGGCGCCCGAGTGGCCCTTTTGTCGGAAAACCGCCCCGATTGGGGGGTGGCTTATTTCGGGATTTCCCGGGCCGGGGCCGTGGCAGTCCCCATCCTCACGGACTTTACGCCCGAGCAGATATCCAACATCCTCGAGCATTCCGAGTCCCATGCCCTGATTGTCTCCAAGCGTCTCCTGCCCAAGGTCCAGGGGGAGGAGAAAAAGCGCGTCGTCCTGACCCTCGAGGACCTCGAGATCCACTCAGGCCAGGCCAAGCCCTCCAAGGAAGCCCTGGAAAAGGCCGCCGAGACCTTTGCCAGTCCCAAGGTGCTGGCGGACGACCTGGCCGCCGTGGTCTATACCTCGGGCACCACGGGCCGCTCCAAGGGCGTGATGCTCAGCCACCGGAACATCATCTTCGACGCCGAAGCCTGCCGCCTCTTTGTGATTCCCCGGAGGACCGACCGCTTCCTCTCCATCCTCCCCCTGGCCCACACCTACGAATTCACCATTGGCTTTATCATCCCCATGATGCATGGCTCCTCGGTCCACTACATGGACAGGCCGCCGACCGCCACGGCCCTCCTGCCGGCTCTCAAGGCTGTCCGGCCCACCTTTGTGCTCTCGGTGCCCCTGGTCATGGAGAAGATCTACCGCTCCCAGGTCAAGCCGACCCTCGAGGCCATGGGAGTCTGGAAATTCAAGTCCTTGAGGCCCCTCCTCGAGTATGTGGCCGGGATCAAGCTCAAGAAGACCTTCGGCGGCAAGGTCCGCTTCTTTGGGATCGGCGGGGCCCCCCTCTCGGCGGACACCGAGGACTTCCTCCAGCACGCCCACTTCCCCTACTCGATAGGCTACGGCCTGACCGAGTGCGCCCCCATGGTGGCCGGCAACAGGCCGGGCCGGGTTGTGGCACACACCACGGGCTATGCGGCCACGGGCGTGGAGATGCGCATCGGGGACAAGAGGCCCGACACGGGAGAGGGCGAGATCCAGGTGAGGGGCGCCAACGTCACCTCGGGCTACTACAAGGACCCCGAGAAGACCAAGGAGATCTTTACCGACGACGGCTGGTACCGCACGGGGGACCTGGGCTGGATGGACGAGAAGGGCCGGGTCACGGTCAGGGGCAGGCTCAAGACCATGATCCTCGGCTCCTCGGGGGAGAACATCTATCCCGAGGAGATCGAGGCCGTCCTCAACGGCTCCCCCATTGTCGCCGAGTCCCTGGTCTACGGAGACGAGGACGGTCTCACGGCCCTGGTCCACATCAAGCCCGAGGTCCTCGAGGAGCTCGTGGCCCGCTTCAAGGACGGGATCGATGAGGCCGAGGAGGCCGCCTCCCGCCTGGGCCACAGGATGGAGGAAAGGCTCTCCCATGCGGAGAAGGCCGCCGCCCACGCCCTGGAGAAGATCCGCAAGGAGGCCAATGGCCGCCTGGCCGCCTTTAGCCGGATCCACCGGGTCGAGCTCCAGGTCGAGCCCTTTGAGAAGACCCCCAAACAGAGCATCAAGCGCTTCCTCTACCCCAAAAAGAAATAGACCACGAGGGAAGATCATGACCTACAACTATGACAAGCACACCTTGGGGGACATCCCCCGTTTCGGGGCCGAGGAATTCGGCGAGCTGCCCGCCCTGGCCATGGCCGGGTCCGAGGCCCTGAGCTATCGGGGCCTGGAGGCCTCGGTGCGGAGGGCCGCCCTGGACCTCCTGGCCCTTGGGCTGGCAAAAGGTGACAGGGTTGTCATCCTCTCGGAAAACCGGCCCGAATGGGGAGTAGCCTCCTTCTCCATCGCCAGGGCCGGGGGAGTCTCCGTCCCCATCCTGGTGGATTTTCCGCCCGAGCAGGTAGCCAACATCGTCGAGCACTCGGGGGCGAGGATCGTCTGGGCCTCGGCCAAGCAGCGGCGCAAGCTCGAGGGCCTGGATCCGGGGATCCGCGTCCTTCCCATAGAGGACCTGGCCAGTCCCGAGCGGAGGGCCTGGGACGAGGGCCTCGACCTGGCGGGCCTTCCCCAGGTGGTCTCGACCGACCTGGCCGCCATCGTCTACACCTCGGGCACCACGGGCCGCTCCAAGGGCGTGATGCTCACCCACCGCAACCTCATCGCCGATGCCCTGGCCTGCGAGTCCGTCATTGTCCTCAGCCCCAAGGATGTCCTCCTCTCGATCCTCCCCCTGGCCCACACCTACGAGTACACCATCGGCTTCCTCATCCCCATGATGTCGGGCTCCTCGATCAACTACCTGGACAAGCCGCCCTCGGCCTCGGCCCTCCTCCCCGCCCTGGCCTCCATCAAGCCTACGATCGTCCTCTCGGTCCCCCTGGTGATCGAAAAGGTCTACCGTTCGGGGGTCAAGCCCAAGCTCGAGAAGATGGCCCTCTATCGACTGGCCTTTTTCCGCCCCCTCCTGGACCGCCTGGCCGGACGGAGCCTCATGCGCTCCTTTGGCGGCCGGATCCGCTTTTTTGGGGTCGGTGGCGCCCCCCTCGACCCCGAGGTCGAGGCCTTCCTCATCCGCGCCCGCTTCCCCCACGCCATAGGCTACGGCCTCACGGAGACCGCCCCCATCATCGCGGCGGCCAAGGTGGGCTCCACCAAGGTCAAGATGGCCGGCCCCCCCTTGGGCGGGGCCGAGATACGGATCCTGCCCCTCCCGGGCGCGCATGTCCCGGACGCCGCCGCCGAAGGCGCCGCCGCCGACCAGGCCGGGGAGATCATCGTGCGGGGGCCCATGGTCGGCCCCGGCTACTACAAGGATCCCGAGCGCACCGCCGAGGCCTTTCCCGCCGACGGCTACTTCCACACCGGCGACCTGGGCTTCCTGGACCGGAAGGGCCGCCTCTATGTGCGGGGCCGGAGCAAGACCATGATCCTCGGCGCCTCGGGGGAGAACATCTATCCTGAGGAGGTCGAGGCAGTGCTCAACTCCTCGCCCTTTGTGGCCGAGTCCCTGGTCTATGGGGACGACGAGGGCCTGACGGCCTTGGTCCAGCTCAAGCCCGAGATCCTGGACGAGCTGGCTTCCTATCTAAAGGAAGGTCTCATGGGCGCGGAAAAGGCAGCGGCCAAATTCGGCCAGTCCGTGGGCCAGGCCCTCAGGCATGCCGTCGAGCAGGCCGGGGCGGCCGAGCAGGCCGTGGAAGGCGCCACCAAGGTCCTCCTGGCCCGGGTCAAGAAGGAGACCAACGAGAGGCTCGCGGCCTTTTCCCGGATCGCCAAGGTGGAGGCCCAGACCGAGCCCTTCGAGAAGACCCCCACCCAGAAGATCAAGCGCTTCCTCTATCCCCGCCGGGACAAGGGCTAGGCCCGCTGGCCGCGCTGCTTGTCCTTGGGGACGACGCAGGTGCCCTGGGCCCGGCAGACCACGACGGGCTCGGCCAGGAAGTCCGCGGCCGAGTCCGAGAGGTCGGGCCGGGGAGTGATCACCTTGCGGGCCTCAAAGACCATGGCCCGGGAGGAGTTGCCCACCCGGACTATCTCACCGGAGGCCTCGATAAAATCCCCCGCGTGCACCGGGGCCAGGAACTCGACCTTCTCGTAGCCGGCGAACAGGCCCTCGTCCCCATCGTGGCGGATAAGCAGCTCGGTGGCCACATCCCCAAAGAGCAGGAGCATCTTGGCCCCGTCCACAAGCTCGCCGCCATAATGGGCGTCATGGGCTCCCATCCGTATCCGAATCACTGCCTTGTCCATGCAGCTTCCTCCTTTTGGCTAGGCCGATCCCCCGTAGGGGAAGGCCGAAAGCCACGCTAGCCCCGGCGGCGGGCCTTGTCAACCCAAAACAGCTCCTGCCTCCAAGACGCGCATAATTATTCATACTGGGTAATTACTTATGCGAAAGTCACTTCCTTGACGAAAGCCCATCTTGGGTGCTATAAACCCTAGTGTCGCCGTCAGCCACTCCCATGAGCGTCTTGCTGAGCTTGGCGGCGGCAAAAGGAGAACCCCATGCCCGTCAATCTCAAGGGTCGTTCCTTCCTGACCCTCAAGGACTTTAGCCCCGAGGAGATCCGCTACCTCCTCGACCTCTCCCACGACCTCAAGGCCAAGAAGCGTTCGGGCGTGAAGGGAAACCTCCTCCACCGCAAGAACATCGTCCTCATCTTCGACAAGGCCTCCACCCGCACCCGCTGCTCCTTTGAGACCGCCTGCTGGGACGAGGGCGGCAACGCCACCTTCCTCACCAACAGCCAGATGGGCAAGAAGGAGTCCGTGGAGGACACCGCCAAGGTCCTCGGGCGCATGTACGACGGGATCCAGTACCGGGGCTTTTCCCAGAAGCTCGTCGAGGACCTCGCGAAGTTCTCCGGCGTTCCGGTCTGGAACGGCCTGACCGACGATGACCACCCCACCCAGATCCTCGCCGACCTCCTCACCATCGAGGAGAACGTCGCCAAGCCCCTGTCCAAGTGCAAGCTCGTGTACTGCGGCGATGCCCGCAACAACATGGGCAACGCCCTGATGATCGGCTCGGCCAAGATGGGCATGACCTTTGTCGCCCTAGCCCCCAAGGAGCTCTGGCCCAACGAGAAGCTCACCTCGGAGATGAAGGCCGTCGCGGCCCAGACCGGCGGAAAGATCGAGTTCTACGACATCTCCCAGGCCGATGTCGCCCTCAAGGGCGCCGATGCCCTCTACACCGATGTGTGGGTCTCCATGGGCGAGGAGGCCAAGTACGAGGAGCGCATCAAGCAGCTCGAGAAGTACCGGGTGACCATGGACTTCATGAAGAAGACCGGCAACCCCGACTGCCTCTTCCTCCACTGCCTCCCGGCCTTCCATGACACCGAGACCGACGTGGGCAAGGAGATGGAGAAGAAGTTCGGCCTCAAGTCCATGGAGGTCTCCGACGAGGTCTTCCGCCACAAGAATTCCAAGGTCTTTGACGAGGCCGAGAACCGCCTCCACACGATAAAGGCGGTCATGGTCGCGACCATCGGCGATCTGTAGAACCATCGCATAGCCACGGGGAGGGCCCGGCCGAAAGGCCGGGCCTTTTATTTGGCCCTGCCTATTCGGCGATTTCGGGATACAATGGTCTCGGAGGCTCAAGATGGGAGACATTTTCAGGGAACAGATGCGAAAAGCCAAGGGGAGGATGCCGGGCAAGCTCAAGCCGGCGACCCTCCTCGTGGCGGCCATTGCGATAGTGGTGCTGATAATCCTCTCCACGAGCTTTATCGTGGTCAACCAGAATGAGAGGGCGGTGATCACCACCTTCGGGAAGTTCACCAAGGTGGCGACCCCGGGCCTGCAGTTCAAGCTGCCCTTTGGCATCCAGGCCGCCTACCATGTCCCGACCGAGGTGGTCCAGGCCGAGCAGTTTGGCTTCCGGACCGAGAAGGCCGGCCTCCCGACCAAGTACTCGACCCAGGACTTCCCCGAGGAGTCGACGATGCTCACGGGCGACCTCAACATCGTCTCCGTCGAGTGGATCATCCAGTATCGCATAACCGATCCCAAGGCCTGGCTCTTCAATGTGAGCGACAAGCAGAAGACGATCCGCGACATCTCCCAGTCCGTCGTCAACCTCCTCGTGGGCGACCGGACGATCCTCGGCGTGATCGGCCCGGAGCGCACGGCCATCCAGGAGGCTTCGGTCCAGATGATGAACGAGAAGTTCGACGAGTTCGGCCTGGGGATCGCCGTGACCCAGGTCCAACTCCAGAACATCGTCCCCCCCAAGGGAGTCCAGGACGCCTTTGAGGACGTCAACAAGGCCATCCAGGACATGAACCGCCTGGTCAACGAGGGCAAGGAGGCCTACAACGCCGAGATCCCCAAGGTCCAGGGCCAGGCCAAGCAGGTGATCGAGATAGCCCAGGGCTATGCCACCGAGCGGGTCAACCAGGCCAAGGGAGATGTGGCGCGCTTTAACTCGGTCTATTCCGAGTACCGCAATGCCCCCGAGGTGACGAGGCAGAGGCTCTACTACGAGATGATGGAAGCCATCTTCAAGGACGAGAGGAACGTGGAGCTCATAGACCGGCGCTTTACCAACTTCCTGCCGATCAAGAGCCTGGAGGCGCAAGGCTCGGCAGGCTCGGTCCAGGGGGTGGGCAAATGAGAAAGATCCTGATAGTCCTAGGCGTCATCGCCGCGGCCCTTATCCTGCTCGCCGTGGCCGGTCCCTTCTATACGGTCAACGAGGGCGAGCAGGCCCTGGTGATCCGCTTTGGCCAGATCGTCGGGGTCCAGAAGACCGCGGGCCTCAAGTTCCGCACCCCCTTCACGGACACGGTGGAGAAATACCCGAGGCAGATCATGCCCTGGGACGGGGAACCCCAGCGCATCCAGACCAAGGAAAACCAGTTCATCTGGGTGGAC
>JAKPBN010000113.1 GCA_029778945.1 Spirochaetota bacterium | reverse complement strand
CAAGAACGGCAACCCATGACTGATTTCTGGAATCACGACCCAAAGATGGCGGCGGCGCTCGAGGGCGTCGCCGCCCTTATGGCCGAGACTGTCAGGTCCTCCTCCTTCCCCCTTGGGGAGGAGGTGTCGGCCCTGGTCGAGTCGAACGGCAAGATGCTCAGGCCAGCCCTCCTCCTCATCGGGGCGGGCTTTGGCGCCAAGGCCCGGCAGGAGAGGCTCTACTCCCTTGCCGCGGCCGTGGAGCTGCTCCATGTATCCACCCTCATCCACGATGACGTGATCGACGAGGCCGAGCTCCGCCGGGGGGTGCCGACCCTCCATACCCGCCTGGGGACCAAGGAGGCCATCCTCGCCGGGGACTGGCTCTTCTCCCGATGCTTTATGCTCGCCGCGGAATCCACGGACGCCTCCAACGCCGTCACCCTGGCCAGGGTGATCGCGGCCATCTGCTCGTCGGAGATCCGCCAGGACCTGGACAAGTGGAGCTATTCCACGGGCCTCCGGTCCTACCACCGCAAGATAGCCGGCAAGACCGCCGCCCTCTTTGGCCTATCCTTGGAGGCCGGCGCGATCGAGGCCAAGGCCCCCCGCCGCACCGTCGAGACCCTCAGAAGGGCCGGCTATGACGTGGGCATGGCCTTCCAGATCATCGACGACATCCTCGACTTCGAGTCCACAGAAGGGGTCATGCGCAAGCCCGTCGGCCGGGACGTGGCCGAGGGCCTGTGTACCCTGCCCCTCATCCATGCCCTGCGGGCGGACGAGGCGGGCATGCGGTCCCTCCTCGCTGGCCTGAGGCCCGAGGGCAAGGATGGAGCCGTGGACGAGGAGATCGTGAAGGCCGTCCTGGAGAAGACCGTCGCCTTGGGCGGACTTGATGCCGCCAAGCTTGAGGCCAGCCGGGTCACTGCCCGGGCTAGGGCCGCCATAGGGACCCTCCCCTCCTGCGAGGCCAAGACCAGGCTCGAGGGCCTGACGGAAAAGCTGCTCTCCCGGAGCTACTAGCTTTTATTGAGCCGCGAGAGGACGTGCCACTCCGGCACGGGCCCGGGCTCGTAGAAGGCAAAGCAGCAGAGAGAGGCTATCGGGGACAGGCGGGCCAGCTCCACAAAGACCGCATGGGCGCTGCGGCCCAGGACCTCGGCACCCCGGAAGCTCAGCACCAAGGGGCGGCGGCGGCGGCCAAGGGCAGCCAGGCAGACGGCGAGTTTCATGGCCCCCTCCGTGGAGTCCGTCCATTCAGGATCAGGCTCGGGGCTGTCTTCCTTGAAAAGCAGGGAGCCCAGGGGGGCGGCCTTGAAGGCCCCTACGTCGTCGAGGCCCCGGAGGCGCTTGGCAAGGACGGCCCTGGACTGGGGACTCTCGTAGGAGAGTCCTTCCGCGAGGGATACCCGCAGGGCCCTCAAGAGGTCCGTGGCGTCCGCGTCGGGCCCCAGGTTGCCCAGATCCACCACGAGGCCCCGGGCCCGGAAGCGCGCAAAGATCCGGGCAAAGGCCACGGCGTCCGGCCCGGGCGGTGGCTCCTGGATAAAGCGGAAGGCCCCGGTTCCCTTAAAAGACCTCGTAAAGGCCGACTCCATCCCCTCCACTACCGAAAGGGGGGGAGCCGAGTCGGGCCTCCAGGATATGCCCCCGGCGTCCACGGCCGCCTGGGCAGGCCTCTTGACCCTGCGTGCGGGACCGGGATCGGCGGCAAAGGCCTCCACATTAGGCGCGGCCTTGGTATAGCGGCCTTCCTCAAAGGGACCCTCGGGAGAGGCCTCGGAGTCTGAGCCCTGGCCCCGCCTTAGGACTGGGGCACCTAGGGTGGGGCCAAAGGGAGAGGCAAGGGTAAAGTCCTCGTCCGCGGGGCCGGGCGGGACAGGCTTGGCCTGGGGGGGTCTGGCAGGCATAGGGGGGGGCGGCGGGGCATTGATTCGCTTGGACACGCCTTCCCTGGCCACGCTCGCCAGGGCGGCCTCGAAATAGGCCTCCGGACTGAGCTTGCCGTCGTCCTCCTCCCCCTCGGCCTCGGCAGCCTCGACCTTCCCAAGCTCCTCCAGGTTGGCAAAGTCATCCACAGGGAAAAGCAGGACCGGGGCAGTAGAGTCCTCGAGCTTCCTCGCCTCGGAGATAGCCCGGAAATAGTCGGCGGTCTCCAGGCTCTTGACGGCCTGGGCGGCATCCAGCCGGTCCTTGTCCATGTTGAGGCTCGCGAGCTCGGCCACGGGATCGACCTCGCCCCGGGCCAGGAGCTCCCGTCTTCGCTCATCCATGTAGGCCCTAAGCTCGGCGATAAGCTCGAGGCATTCCCCGTAGCGCTGGCGGGGATCCTTGCGCATGGCCTTGAGAGCTATCCTGGCCACCGGGGCGGGCACCCCCCGGCGGGCAAAGGCCCGGGCCGCGTAGGAGAGGCTCACCGAGCCCGACCTGGCCCTTCCCGGCTTGGCATAGGGCAGGCGCCCCACGATAAAGCGGAAAAGGTGGACCCCCAGGGAATATATGTCCGCCCGCCTGTCCACGGGCTGGTCGCCTTTGGCCTCGGGGGCCATGTAGCCAAAGTTCTCCAGGACCAGGCCCTCGTCCTTGAGGTCCAATAGGCCCAGGAGGGGGGCATAGCCGGGCTTCTGGACCCGGATTGTCTCTATGTGCTCCCCCGTCCGGGTGAGCAGGACATTCTCCGCGTTCAGGCAACGATAGACGATTCCGCGCTTATGGAAGGTGTCCAGGCCCTGGCCCAGCTCGATGATAAAGCGGCAGGCGTACTCCAGGCGGAGGCGGGGGGAGCCGCCGTAGAAGTCCAGGAGGCTGCGCTGGCCATCATACTCGGAGGAGATGAAGGAGCGGTCGGTCCAGGCCTCAACCTCGATAAAGTCCATGACCGAGGGGGCGGTGATGGAATAGCAGGCCATGGCATGGGCCCGGAAGCCGGCCAGGCAGGACTCGAGGCCCGCCAGGGGCTTGATGAAACGGAGGAGGAACTGGGTTGCCGAGTAGATGGACGAGGCCCTCCAGAGCTCGCAAAAGCTGTCTTCCCCAAGCCTTTCCTGGAGTATGTAGCATTCGTTGATGACCAGCCGCGGTTCAAGCATCAGTCACGGCCCCCTCCGGGGTGGAAAAAAAATACGGGGGCAGCACGGAATGCGCCACCCCCGTCTATCTAAAGGTAGGAAGGCCCTAAACGTCTATCTTGGGGACGTTGGGCTTGATCTCGTTGGCGGCGTAGTCGCCCCGGGTGAGAAGGATATCGGGAATGGACTCGTTGAGCTTCTTGGTCATGTCCAGGAACTTGCCCCGGATGTTGTTGGCCTGGAGGGCCACATCCTGGATTTCCCGTGAGGGCATGGGCTTCTGGGGCTCGATGAGGCCGGCGATGCGGTCGAGGGTGGAGAGGACGGAACGGTTCAGGGGCTCCATCTGGTCCTTGGACTTGTCCAGGTGCTTGCCCAGGTTGTTCACATCCGTGACCGTCAGCGGGTAGAGGCGGTAGCCTTCCTCGGGGACGGTGAAGCAGGTGGTGAGCAGGCCGTAGATGATCACGAGGGCCTTGGGATAGATCTCCCCGGCCTTCCACTTGGTGAGCATCCGGAAGCATTCCTGGAGCATGAAGGTGTTGGGCTGGATGGAGCCGAACATCTTGGCCGGATCCTTGTCACCCACGAGGGCATCGAGGACCCAGCGGTTTCCCGACTCGATGAGGCGGAAATAGATGGGGTAATTGTCGGGGGTAAGCCCGATCTTGTTGACGAGATAGTGGGCGAAGGCGACCGCCGCAAAGGCGCTGTACTCGTCGCCGCTCGCTACGATGTCATTTATGTAGCCGAGGGCGAGATTGTCGATTTCTCCCTCGGACCAGAGCGGCCAGGCCTGACCAGGCATCCGGATCCTCCTCTACTGGATGGAAAAGGCGCCGCGCCCCTTATCAAGGACGCGGCGCCGGCTTTCGCGCTTACTGCTGGGCGCCAGCCGCGGCTTCGTTCAGAGGAACGCGCTTGCGGGGCTGGACGTCCTTGTCGAGGTTGGGCTCGGTGCGGAGAAGAACCTCGGGGATAACGTCCACGAGGCGCTTGGTCGAGTCGAAGAAGTTGTTGCGGATATTGTGGGCGTGCACGGCCAGATCCTCCATGTCCTCGTCGACGTTCTGCCCCTCGAGGGAGGAGACCTTGTCGAGGATGTCGAGGATGGAGCGGTTCAGGAGGTCGTCCTGGCCCTTCTCCTCGTTGAGGTGCTTGCCGAGGGCGTTCACGTCCGCGACGGTGGGCGGATAGATCTTGTAGCCGTCCAGGGGGCTGTTGTACGCGGCCTGGAAGACGCCAAGGATGATGCCCAGGGTCTTGGGATAGATCTCGCCCTTCCGGTACTTCGTGAGGATGCTGAAGCAGGTCGCTACGATGAAGTAGTTGGGCTGGATCGAGCTCATGAAGAGGAAGGGGTCGCGGGTCCCAAGGAGGGCATCGATCACGTGGTGGTTGCGCACCGTGAGGATGTTGAGGAACACGGGATAGTTCCCGTTGGTGATGCCGGTGAAGTTGAGGTAGCTCGCGTAGGTGATCGCCGCCTCCACCGCCTCGGTCGAGCGGCAGCCGATGATACCCTTGAGCATGCTGTATTCGATGCTCTGGACTTCGTTGTCTGTCCAGTCCTGTTTCTTTTCGAACAGCTCTTTCATTCGGTGGCTCCTTTCCTGTGCCGCTTAGTCTACGTAGACCTGGCGAGGCGCCGTCTCTTTGGCGACGTAATCCGACTTGACGAGAAGGACCTGGGGGATCACATCCTCCATCTTCTTGCGCTTGTCGAAATAGAACGTGCGGATGTTGTTCGCCTGGCGAGCCATCTGCTCCTTCTCCGGATCGTTCGACGTGCCGGCCAGGTGGCCCAGGCGGTCGAGGATGTCGAGGATGCAGCGGTTGTTGGGGTCATCCTGCCCGGTTTCCTTGTTCAGGTGCTTGCCAAGGTTGTTCACGTCGTTGATCGAGACGGCGTAGATCTTGTAGCCATCCTTGGGGGAGGCGAAGGCTCCCTGCAGGACACCAAGGACTATGGACAGGGTGACGGGGTAGATCCCGCCCGGGTGCCAGTTCGTCAGCAGCTTGTAGGCCGTGAAGATCAGGTAGGAGTTGGGCTGGATCGGGCTGATGATGAGGAAGGGGTCCCTGGGGCCGACCATCGTGTCGATGACCCAGTGATTCTCGACTTCGAGAAGCTTGAGGAAGAGCGGATAATTGTCATTGCTCAGCCCAGAGAGGCTCAGGAACCTTGCGAAGCTGATCGAGGCCTCGACGGCCTCTTCGGTCCGGCAACCGAGCATGTTCTGCACGATGCCGAGCTCAACCTGCATAATGGTCTCTTTGGACCAGGTCCTTTCAATAACCTTTTCGGTCTGTTTGTCCATCATGACCTCCACATGGCGATGAACTCACGAGTTGCACTCGATTGCTAGCAAAAGTGTAGGACCCGGGTTAGCGCAAGTCAAGGAAAATTCCATCGGGAGTCACTTTTTATCCTTGTGCATATTGAGAAAACTGCTTCCCATCATCGAATAATCCGAGTCATGGCTCAAATCCTTGACCTCGGAGGCCGGTTTTATCATGGACCGGAAATAATTGTCGATGTAGGAACGCCTAGCCAGGATGTTTCCCATGACCTTGGAGGCCAGCCCGGGGGCGTCGGAGGCATAGCCCTTGAGGGTCCGCAGGGCCAACTCGCCTATCTCGTCCTCGGGGATCTCCATCAGGGACCTTAGCCGCCGGTCAAAGACCTCAATCCCTATGCCCTCGAAGTGGTCGGGGCGCAAAAGGGTGAGGAAGCGGGTCTTTTCCTGGCGGTGCCAGCCGAATTTGTCCGGATTCCCGGTGATTTTGAGCTTTTCCGACTCCAGGTCCGCCTTGTCGTAGTCTATGGCGACGACAAAGGGCCTCTGGGCCTTGTTGTGGATCACCAGGTAGTTGTTGGGGTTCCTGTCCTCATCGAAAAAGAGCCAGCGGTTGACCAGGTCGGCCCGGAGGATCTCGATAAAGGGCTGGGCCAGGTAGTCGTAGGAGGAGATCTGGATGGAATTCCGCACGACCTTGGTCGCCCGGAAGGCCTTTCCCCCGATCTTGACCAGGGTTGTCGGGGCGGCCAGGGTGCCCATCGCATGGTCGAGCAGGTAGGCCAGGCCGCAGAGCCGGTGGTAGACCATCTCCTTCTCGTTCAGGGCGGGCTTGAGGATCCAGGGATGGCCCTCCTCGTCCACGGCCCCGATATAGCCCTTGACCTGGGCGTTGAAGGGCACGGCGTCCTGGCTGGTGGTGATCTCCAGGCGGATGGCGTCCAGGCGGGCCAGAAGGGGGAGGGGCTTTGTGGTCAGGTAAAAGTAGTCTATCAGGTCCTTGTCGCCTATCGCGGCGACCATCTCTTCTCGCTCATCCATAGTAATACGCCTCTGGTTTCTTGGGGATTGCCGTCTTGACCTGGAGCTCCCCGGCCTCGAAGGTGAGATACGGGGCCTGGCTCCCGGATCCGGAATAGATGATGTGGTGGTTCTTGATGCCCACAACGTCCCGCCAGAAGCCCACGGTGTTGCCGTCCCCCCAGAGGGGATTGTGGCCCACGATAAAATGGGTCTCCTCGGGCTGGCCCAGCATCTCGAGCATGAGCTTGACATCCTTGGCCCCGTATTCCTTGGGGCTGGGGGTGCCGTCCCTGAACTCGTTTACCCGGGTCCACATGATCTGGTGGTACTTCTCCGGATAGCGCTTGATGTCTATGACCTCCTGGCGGTCGAGGCCCCCGTGGGGCGGACCGGCGTGGGTTATGACAAAGCCCTGGCCGATCACAAAGACCGGGAGGGCCTCGAAGAATCGCTGGACCGCCGCGACATAGTCGGCGCCCCGGACCGCCAGGAGCTTGGCCTTGAGCTCCTGGCCCTGGGCTATGCCGCTTTTTCGCAGCCGCTCGTCAAAGGTGTCGTGGTTGCCCCGGATGTAGCAGATCCGGCCGGCATAGCGGTCGAGGAGGCGGAACAGGGCCTCGAGGATGACGACCGAGGAGTCCATCTCCTTCATGTGGCCCGTCCTGTCGTCGTGCTCCACGTCGCCCACGATCACCAGGTAGGCCTTGGACTCGTCAAGCTCGGACCGGTTGGTCCCGTCGTCGAGGATGCGGTTGAGGTTGTCGAGATTGGCATGGAGGTCGCCAATGATGATTGGCCTGACCTTGCGGGGGAGCTCGACGAGGCCGCCTGGGGCCTTGTCGCTCCCCTTGGGGCGGCAGGGGTCTGAGAGGACGATCTCGATAGCCCTCTCCACGAGAGCCACACCCTCCAGGGCTTCCCCACGGGCCAGAGCCTTCACGGCGCCCTTGGGTTCGCCTCCAAGCTCGTTCTTGCGAGCCACGAGAACCTCCTCGCGCCATTTTCGATGTCACGCCTGTCAGGCTAGCCCTTGCGCCGCTTGGCCCCCGTCTTGGAAGTCCCGCTCGGGGCCTTGGCTGGAGCCTTGGAAGGCGCCGGGCCGGCCTTGGGCTTGCTGTCCCCTGGGGCCTGGGGCTTGGGCGCCTCGGCCTGGGCCGGCGCCGGGGCGACGGGGACAGGGGCGGGAGGCGCTTTCGCGGCATCCTCGGGGCTCTCCCTGACAAAGCGTCCGGAGGCGTCGCGCTTTCGGGCGCGGCGCGCGGCGACAAGGTCCACATAGTCTTCCTCCGGGCTGACCTTTCCGCGGTCGGGCACCCGGACAAGAAGGGGATGGGGGATGGCGTCGACAAGCTCCCGGGTTGTATCGAAATAGGCAAAACGGACATTGAAGGCCTGCTTGGAGAGCACGCTCTTGTCCTGCTCGCCATAATACTCGCCCAGGTGGCATATCCTGTCAAGAATATCGAGGATAAGGCGGTTCTGGGGATTGTCCTGGGTCTCCCCCTTGAGGAGGAACTTGCCCAGGGCGTTGATGTCCATGATGGAGAGGCGGCGGATCCGGTAGCCATCGTCGGGATCGAAGTAGGCGCTCTCGACCACCCCCAGGAGGGCCTCCAGGGCCGGGGGGTAGAGCTCCTCCGGGTGGCGGGAATAGAGGGTCTGGAAGACGGCCTCGATCAGCTCGGCGTCGGGCCTGATGGTAGAGAAAAGGAGGCGGGCCTGGCGGTCATGGAGGAGCTCGTCGATGACCCAGGGGTTGTTGGTCATCACGAGGCGGAGGAAGAGGGCGTAGTTCTCGCTGTTGATGCCGCAGCGGTTGAGGTAGCGGGCAAAGGCGACGGAGCACTCGACCTGGGTGTCGGTCAGGCAGGTGAACAGGGCCTCCCGCACATAGTAGGCGTTTTCCCTGATGAGACGCTTGTCGCTGTCCGAGATCCCCGAGCCGCTTTTTTGAGCCATTCCCACCTTCCCCTTACTGGTATCGGCAGGAGGGTCGAGGGGGATGAGGGGCAGGTAACGCGTTTCCACGGGCTAAAGTATCGCACGGGCCCCGGGCCTGCGCAACTTGACCCGGACAAGGCCCGGATATTAGAGTTGCGGCCCATGCTGACCTATCTGCTCGTCGCCCTGGGCCTCTCCATGGATGCCTTTGCGGTCTCCATCTCCTCGGGGATCTGCATCCCCGACCTAAAGCCCCGGCATGCCATCAGGGCGGCCCTGGCCTTTGGCCTCTTCCAGTTCCTCATGCCCCTGGGGGGCTGGTTCCTCGGGGGGGCCTTCAAGGCCCTGATCCAGGGCTTTGACCACTGGATAGCCTTTGGCCTCCTCTGCTTCGTGGGGGGCAAGATGCTCCTCGAGGGCCTGGAGCACCGACGCAAGGCCGCCCACCCCGAGGCCTGCGAGGATGACGAGACCGAGGTCGCGGGCAAGCGGCGCTCCATCCTCGACCCCCTGGGCCTCCTCATCCTGGCGGTGGCCACGAGCATCGACGCCCTGGCCGTGGGCCTCTCCTACTCCATCCTGGGCAGCCCCATCCTCCTCCCGGCCACGGTCATAGGCCTAGTGACCTTTGTCCTCTGCCTGGGGGGCTGCGAGTTCGGCAAGCGCCTGGGCGCCCGTTTCGAGGCCTGGGCCGAGGTCGCCGGAGGGCTTGTCCTCCTGGGCATCGGGGCCAAGATCCTCATCGAGCACCTCGCAAGCAGACTCTAGGAAGGGCCCGGGAAAAGAAAAACCGCCCCGGAGGGCGGTCTCATGCCAGGAAGCAGGGCAATTCCTAGCCCTTGATGTCCGACAGCTTGATGGGCTTGGGCTCGAAGTTCTCGCCCTCGGTGGCGCGCAACTCCTCGAGGAGCTCCTTGCCCTTGCGGGAGAGCTTGGCCGGGACCTGGACGAGGAGCTTGAGATAGAGGTCGCCCCGCCGGCCGCTCGTGGAGGGAACCCCCTCCTCCTTGACCCGGAGCATCTTGCCATGGGGGGAGCCCGCGGGCACGCTGACCTTGATCTTCTTGCCCTCGATTGTGGCAAAGCCTATCTCGCCGCCCAGGGCCGCCATGGTGAGGCTTACCGGGAGGGCGCAGTACAGGTCATTGCCCTGGCGCTCGTAGTAGTCATGGGGCTTGACCCGGATAAACACATAGAGGTCCCCGGCGGGTCCGGCGTTGGGGCCGGCGTCGCCCTGGCCAGGGATGACGACGCGCTTGCCGTCCTCGACTCCCGGGGGGATCGTCACCTTGATCTTCTGCTTTTTCTTGGTCAGGCCCGAGCCCTCGCAGTCCCGGCAGGGCTTTTCGATCACATAGCCCTCGCCCCGGCAATTGGGGCAGGGCTGGGCGATGGAGAAGAAGCCCGAGGAGCGACGCACCTGGCCCGAGCCCTGGCAGGTGGGGCAGACCCGGCGGGCCGAGCCGTCAGAGGATCCTGAGCCTCCACAGGCCTTGCAGGTGTCGTTCTTGGCATAGGCTATTTCCCGGGCCGAGCCAAAGACGGCTTCCTCGAAGGGCAGCTCCAGGTCGTAGCGAAGGTTGGAGCCCCGCATGGCCCGCTCCCGTCCGCCCCCGCCCGAGCGCCGCCCTGCCCCGCCGCCAAAGAAGGACTCAAAGATGTTCGAGAAGTCCCCAAAGCCAAAGATATCCTCGAAGTCCTTGAAGACCCCGGAGTGGTCCTGGTTGCCGCCGCCCATGCCCTCGACCCCGGCAAAGCCAAAGCGGTCGTAGGCGGAGCGCTTCTGGTCGTCCCCGAGGACCTCATAGGCCTCGGTGGCTTCCTTAAAGCGCTCCTCGGCGGAGTGGTCGCCAGGATTCTTGTCCGGATGGTTCTGGATCGCCAGGCGGCGGTAGGCCTTCTTGATGTCGTCCTTCTCGGCGCCCTTCTCGAGGCCCAGGACTTCGTAATAATCGCGCTTAGCCACGGGGACTCCTCAATCATTCACCACGGAGGCACGGGGAACACGGAGACTGACGGATAAGGGAAACGGGTCTCGATCCGGTCCTTTATCCATTTCCACTCTCCGAGTTCCTCCGTGCCCTCCGTGACTCCGTGGTGAATCTCTATTTCTTCTCTTCCTCGTCGACGACGCGGTAGTCTACATCGTCGGCGGTGCCCGAGGCGCCCGGCTGGGCCCCGGGGCCAGCTGAGCCTGCCCCGCCACCGGTGGCTCCCGGATCGCCACCGGCCTGGGCCCCGGGCTGCTGGGCGGCGGAGGCCTTGTAGATCTCCTCGGCCAGCTTGTAGGAAGCCTGCTTAAGGGCCTCGGTCTTGCCCTTGATCAGCTCGATGTCCTGGCCCCCGAGGGCCTTCTTGAGCTCGGCGGTGGCGGCCTCGATGGCGGCCTTGTCCGCCGCGGTCACCTTGTCCCCGAATTCCTTGAGGGACTTCTCGGTGCCGTACATGAGGCTATCGGCCTCGTTGCGGACCTCGGCGCGCTCGCGCTCGCGCTTGTCCTCCTCGGCATGGGCCTCGGCGTCCTTGACCATCTGGTCGATCTGGCTCTCGTTGAGGCCCGAGGCGGCCTCGATGCGGATCTTCTGCTCCTTGCCCGTGCCCAGGTCCTTGGCCGTGACGTGGACTATGCCGTTGGCGTCGATGTCGAAGGTGACCTCGATCTGGGGGACGCCCCGGGGGGCGGCGGGGATGCCCACGAGGTCAAAGCGCCCAAGGGTGCGGTTCTGGGTGGCCATCTCGCGCTCGCCCTGGAGGACGTGGATCGAGACGGCGTTCTGCCCGTCCGCGGCGGTGGAGAAGATCTGGCTCTTGCGGCAGGGGATGGTGGTGTTCCGCTGGATGAGCTTGGTCATCACCTGGCCCAGGGTCTCGATGCCCAGGGAGAGGGGGGTCACGTCGAGGAGGAGGACATCCTTGACCTCGCCGCCCAGGATGCCGCCCTGGATGGCGGCGCCGACGGCCACGGCCTCGTCGGGGTTGACGCCCTTCGAGGGCTCCTTGCCAAAGAGCTCCCGGACGATCTGCTGGACCTTGGGGATGCGGGTGGAGCCGCCCACGAGGATGACCTCGTCGATCTGGGCCGCCGTGAGGCCGGCGTCGGCCAGGGCCTTGTTGCAGGGGATCTTGGAATTCTCGAGGAGGTCCCCGATGAGGCTCTCGAAGTTGGCCCTGGAGAGGGTCTTCTGGAGGTGCTTGGGCCCCGAGGCGTCGGCGGTGATGAAGGGGAGGTTGATCTCAGCCTGGAGGGTGTTGGACAGCTCGATCTTGGCCTTCTCCGCCGCGTCCTTGAGGCGCTGGAGGGCCATGCGGTCCTTGGAGAGGTCGATGCCGGAGTCCTTCTTGAACTCGTCGACGAGCCACTGCATCACCCGGCGGTCAAAGTCATCGCCCCCGAGGTGGGTGTCGCCGTTGGTGGACTTGACCTCGAAGACGCCCTCGCCGAGCTCGAGGATGGACACGTCGAAGGTGCCGCCGCCCAGGTCGTAGACCGCGATGGTCTTTTCCTTCTTCTGGTCCTTGTTGTAGCCATAGGCCAGGGAGGCGGCCGTGGGCTCGTTGATGATGCGCTTGACCTCGAGGCCGGCGATGCGGCCGGCGTCCTTGGTGGCCTGGCGCTGGGCGTCGTTGAAGTAGGCGGGGACGGTGATGACGGCCTCGGTGACGGCCTCGCCAAGGTAGTCCTCGGCGGTCTTCTTCATCTTCTGGAGGATAAAGGCGGAGATCTCCTGGGGGGAGTATTGCTTGCCGCCCGCGTCGATGCGGACGTCGTTCCCGTTGTCCAGGACATGGTAGGGCACGAGCTTGGTCTCGTCGCCCACCTCGGCCATGCGCCGGCCCATGAAGCGCTTGATCGAGTACACCGTGTTCTCGGGGTTGGTGATCATCTGGTTCTTCGCAGGCTGGCCCACGACGCGCTCACCCTTGGGGGTGAAGCCCACGATGGAGGGCGTGGTGCGCTGGCCCTCGGAATTGGCTATGACGAGGGGCTCCCCGCCGTCCATGACGGCCACGCAGGAATTGGTTGTTCCAAGATCGATTCCGATTATCCTACCCATATCTGACTCCTTAAGATCGCTTGCTTTCCACTTCTATCGGCCTGCCCTAGGGCAGCTCCGGCCCTCTCTCCGGGCCGTCTATTGCTTCGCATCCCCGGCCCCGGGACCGGCGCCCTCGGGGGAGGCCTGGGCTTCCGCCGTATCCCCGGCCCCGCCTCCCGAGGCGGTGGGCCTGGGGGTCAGGACCTTGACCTTGGCCGTCCGGATAACCCGGTCATGAAGGCGATAGCCGGGCAGGAAGGCCTCGGCCACCGTGGCCTCTTCCACATCCCCGGGCTCGCTGGCCAGGGCCTCGTGGATATTGGGATCGAAGATCTCCCCCTTGGGCTCGAAGACCGTGAGGCCATACTTGTTGGCCAGCATCTGGCTTAGCTGGCGCTTTATCAGGGAGACCCCGTCATGGAGGACCGTAAAGTCCCGGGAGTGCTCGGAGCTCCCAATCGCGCGGTCAAAGTCATCCATCACGGACACGAGGTCCTCAAGCAGGGCGGAATTGGCGAACTTTCGCGCATCCTCGGTCTCCCGCCGCATCCGCTTGCGGTAGTTGTCGTCGTCCGCCAGCTTGCGCAGGTATTGGTCCTTGAGGGCCGAAACCTCTTCCTTGAGGGCGGCTTCCGCGGCCTCAAGAAAGGCTATCTTGTCCCGCAGATCCTTGTCCGTTGGCTCGGAGCCAGGGCTGGCCCCGGCCTCGGCGCGAGTCTGGGAGACTGGCTCAGCGCCAGATTCTCCTGGCGCAGGGGCTTGGGCAGGGCCCGGGCCTGCCTCGGGGAGGGGGGAGGTCTGGACCCTGGCCTTATCCTCGCGGTGCTTGTCCTCACGACCCTCATTATGCTTGCTCGACATCGTTCCACCTGAAGAGAGGCCTTGAATGGCCTTTTTAGTATCCATAAAGTAATAAAGGCCGCGCCAACGCGTCAACACGATTCGGGGAGGGCAAAATTTCCCTTGTCGGCGGCAAAATGGCCGACAAAGAGCAGGAAAAGAGTCTAGAAAAAACCCACCATGCCCTCGGCCTCCATCCGCTCAAGGGGGAATTTTTCCTGACAGGACCGTCAAAAATCCCAAAAAACTTCCCAGGTTTTATCTTTTAAGGCATGATTCCTGCATTATACTAAGGCTTCCTCACGGGGACAGAATCTTGACTTTGGGGCCTGAGGCCCTAGAATTTAAACCGGAATCCCGAGGCGGGGGACTAGAGGTCCAGGGAGCCACGGTTCGGAGGAAAGCTTGCAGCTTCAGAAGCCCGCGCTTGTTGCGGAACAACGCCAGCGTCTCAGCCCCCAGATGATACAATCCATAAAACTCATGGCCCTGCCTATCCAGGAGCTTAAGGAGCAGATCCAGGAAGAGCTCGAGGCCAACCCGGCCCTCGAGATCGTGGAGGACCGGTCGACCGTATCCCTGGAAAGCCTGCCGGAGCGGAATGAAGGGGAGACCGAGGTCACGGAGTTCTTTGAGAATGCCTCGGACCCCGGCTTTGCCTCCCGGTCCGGCTCGGACGACGATTCCAAGCGCATGTTTATGGAAGGGGCGATAGCCCGGCCTGAGACCCTCCAGGAGCACCTCCTCTGGCAGCTCCGCCTCCAGCCCCTGGACGCGGAAATGCGGGGCATTGGGGAGGTCCTCATCCAGAACCTCGACGCCGATGGCTTCCACAAGGAAGAGCCTCCCTCCCTGGTGCCCGCCACCCAGAAGGAGAGACTGCCCGAGGTGATGGCCCTCATCCAGGGCCTCGAGCCCCTGGGCACCTGCACCTCGGATTTCCGGGAGAGCCTCCTCGTCCAGGCTTCCCTCCACCAAGGGAGCCCGGGGGCAGCCGTAGAGATCCTGCGGGACCACATAGACCTCCTGGAGCACGGCAAGCACCAGGAGATCCAGAAGCGGCTCAAGCTCTCCGAGGCCGAAATCCAGGCCGCCCTGGCCTTTATCAGGGGCCTCTCCCCCTTCCCGGGCCGGGCCTATTCCTCCTCGGAGCCCCAGTACGTGATCCCGGACCTCCTGGTCAAGCTCAAGGACGGTGACTTTGTCATCGTCCTCAACGACGAGGAGATCCCCGTCCTGGGCATAGATCCCTTCTTTGACCGCCTGGCCGGCGAAAAGGGCGGGGACAAGGCGACGGGGGCCTATGTCAGGGACAATATAAAGAGGGCCAAGTTCTTTATCCGCTCCATCCACCAGCGCAACCAGACCCTCCTCAAGGTGGCCCGGGCCGTCGTGGAATTCCAGCGGGCCTTCTTTGCCCGGGGTCCCAAGCACCTGGCGCCCCTAACCCTCCACGACGTGGCGGACGAGATCGGGGTCCACGAGACCACGGTCTCCCGGATCGCCCACAGCAAGTACATGCAGACCGACTGGGGCATCTACGAGCTGCGTTACTTTTTCACCAACTCCATCTCCGGGGCCGGCTCCTCGGGCTCCCGCTACTCCAAGGAGGGAGTCAAGCAGGTGATCAAGGAGATAATCCTCGCAGAGGACAGGGCCCTGGCCGACCATGACATCGTGGACATCCTGGCCCACCGGGGCATAAAGCTCGCCCGGCGGACCGTGGCCAAGTACCGCTCCGAGCTGGACATGGACTCCTCCTTTGGCCGGAGGCACGGCTAGGCTTGGCGCGATGGGCGCCACAGGCCTTGTCTTCTGGCCGGAAGGCAGTATCTTTGGGTTGATGCGTGGTTCCCTCTCCAAGGGGAAGGAACCACGTCGGCGCCTGGCGCCGCATATCGCAAGGAGGTGCGCATGACTGTCGACGTCCGCTCCGTGCATTTCGATCTCGCCGCCCCAAGCCGGGAGTACCTGGACAAGAAGCTTGAGCGGATCGAGTACGCGAAGGACATGATCGTCGATCTCATCTTCGTCCTGACGAAGGAGAAGGACTTCAAAGCCGAGGCCACCGTTAACTTCCGCTGGGGCACCAGTGCCCACGTCGAGGAGCACGACTATTCCCTCGATGCGGGGATAGACAAGCTCATCGACCGCCTGGAGCAGAAGATAGCCAAGGAAAAAGACAAGGTCCAAGAGCGCAAATAAGGCTAAGCCATAGAAAACTAGCAACAGGGCCGCCCACGAGGGCGGCCTTTTTTACGGTCCCGATGTGGCTTCATATATACGTTCCAGGGCGGTGGGCCTGGCCTGCGCCTGCGGGGGATCGGCTCGCTGCGCTCGGACCCCCGCAGGCTCCGGCCACCCCCGCCGCTCTGCAATGCCTCAAGCAGCCACGACGGGGCTTGCCAACCAGGCCGCCCTCGTGGGCGGTCACCGTCCATGGTTTTCTACGGCAAGCTGGTGATGGGGGGAGAAAGAGGAAGGCCTTTTTTTGCGGTCCCGATGTTGCTTCATATATATGCGTTTCAGGGCGCTGGGCCTGGCCTGCGCCTGGGGGGGTCGGCTCGCTGCGCTCGGCCCCCCCCAGGCTCCGGCCACCCCCGCCGCTCTGCCATGCCGCAAGCAGCCGCAACGGGGCTTGCCAACCAGGCCGTCCTCGTGGGCGGTCACGGTCCAGGGCTTTCGGTGGTTCACAGGACCAGGGGCGGCCGCTGGAAGCTACCAGGTCCCACTGCGCGACCTTAGGCTG
>JAKPBN010000323.1 GCA_029778945.1 Spirochaetota bacterium | reverse complement strand
AGGGCCTTCAATATCGTGGCCCAGGTCCTGGCGGGCCTCGGGGGGCTCAAGCTCCTGTTCTAGGCCCTAGTCCCCATTAGTCAGAGTCGCGCAACGCGCCGCAAAGGCCTCGATCGTGGCCCGGCCGGCCTCGGTGTCGAGGTCGGTGCCGGCGAAGCCCGCATGGACCGCCGTGGGCGCAAAACCCCTCACCCTGCCCTTATAGACCAGGAAGGAGAGGAGGGCCGAGGAGAGGGCCTCCTCGGGCTCCTTTTCCCCGGTGAAGAGAAAGTTGCCCAGGGAATAGGCGATATAGCCCGAACCCCGGGCTTCCACGCCCTGGAGAAGGTGGGGATGGGAGCCCAGGACGAGGCTCGCCCCGGCGTCGATAAAGGCCCGGTAGCGCTTTATGATCTGGGCCGAGGGCTCAAAGCGGTATTCGCTGCCGCCATGGGCCAAGACTGCCACAAAGCCGCCATTGGCCGCCTCGGCGCGGATCGCCCCTAGGGTCGCCTCCTCGTCGGCGTTGATCCCGCCCTTGGCGGGCCCTGCCTCGGCCTCGGCGGTCGTAAAGCCGTAGCGTTCCGCCGGATAGGACCCAAAGCCGATAAAGACCGGTCCCTGGCTTCCCGGAGACCCCGGGGATAGGCTCCGGGCGGCGAGGGCTTCTGTGGAAGTCCTCCCGGCCCCGACCTGGGGGAGGCCCGCGGTTTCGAGGTCCGCGAGGCTATCCTCAAACCCGGCCGCCCCAAAATCCAAGACATGGTTATTGGCAAAGAGGACGAGGTCAAAGCCCGCATCCTTCATGGCGGCCCCCGTGCCTGGGGGCATGCGGAACTGGAAGCGCTTGCGGGGATTGCCCTCGGTGGAGCGCGTGATCGAGCCCTCAAGGTTGCCCACGAGGATGTCCTGGGCCTCCATGACGGGGAGGACCCGGCCAAAGAGCCTCTCAAGGCCGGGCCTGCCGCCTAGGGCAAGGCTCGCTTCCTCGGGACCAAACTGCATGTCCCCCACGGCGCCAAGCCGCCAGGGCCTGTCTCCGCCGCCCTTGTCCGCCTTGGCCAAGGTGGCCTCGGCTTTTTTCCACCAGGCCAGGATGGTGCGGTTCGGCCTTCGCGACCCGGCCTCGATCCTTCCCAGGAGATCTTGGGTAAAAGGCCAGGCCGCGTCCCCGGGATAGCAGCCCAGGACCGTCGGCACCCTCAAGGGTGGCTCTATCGTGGAAAGCTCCCGAAGGCCCTGGGCTAGGGCCTCCTCGGGGCTAAGGTCAAAGCGGGGGTCGGTCATGGTCAGGGCCGGGGCAAGAAAGCGTCTTCCCAGGGAAGTTCCTCGGGAGGCGTCTTGGGTAAGCCATTCCAGGACGAGGATGGCCTCGGGGGGAGCCTCGCCCTGGCTCCCGGCTTCGGCAAGGGTCCAACCCCGGGGGAGGGGAGGGAGGCTTGCCAGGGCCGCGATGCCGGCCTGGCCTTCGGGAAGCCTAAGGCCGAGGGTATGGCTAGCCTTGGAGCAGGCTCCCAGGGCCAGCCCGAGGAGGACTGTCCCCAGGACTCCGAGGACTAGGCGTAGGGGCCTGGAGCCCGGCCTCATATCCGGCGGGCCAGGAGCCAGGCCTGGAAGCCCAGGCCGGCGGCGAGAAGGACGCCCAGGAACATAAAGAGGCTGGACCAGGACAGGCCCTGGTAGAGGATGCCTCCGCCGATGGAGCCGATGATCTGGCCTGCCGTGAGGAGGGCCTCATTGATCGTCATCCTCCTCGTCCTGTCCACGGCCCCGGAGGCGCCATAGAAGATCGAGGAGTTGTAGCAGAGGGCATGGACAAGGCCTAAGAGGGCCAGGGCCAGGCCAAAGGCGAGGGCTCCCCGGATCGGGATAAAGGCCAGGTCCAAGATGAGGAGGCCGACCACCCCAAGGATGATATAGCGCTTGCGGAAGTGCCAAAAGCCGTAGCGGCCCAGGATCCAGAAACCCAGGGCTGAAAAGGATGCCCTGATGAGGAGGAGGAAGCCAATCCTCGACTCGCTCAGGTGGAGGTCATCCTTGGCGAAAAGGGGAAAGATGTTAAAGAACACCGCGAGGAGGATATAGACGAGAAAGAGGCCCAGCCAGGCCGGATAGCG
>JAKPBN010000319.1 GCA_029778945.1 Spirochaetota bacterium | reverse complement strand
AAGGTCGGGAGCCCCGGCCCGCAGTTCGGTGATCTGGCCCGTGGCCTTGTCGGTCTCGACCAGCCAGCCGTAGGACCAGGGCGAGGCGGAGGCAGGGCCGGCAAAGACGGTAGACCGCAGGTAACGGGCCGGTATGGGGGTCCTCGGGAATTTCTCCGGGGCGGAGAAATAGGCCAGGAGGGCCGCGATATCCGAGGCCGTCGAGGTCATCGTGCCCGAGGGGGCGGCGAAGCTCGGGGCCTCGACCCTGCGGGGCAGGGAGTAGCCAAAGAAGGAGGCCGAGCCCTTGGGCAGGCTTGGCCTGAAGGCGGAGGGATTGGCCGAAGACCGGCCCATGCCCAGGGGCCTGAAGATCCTCAGGGAGACCAGGTCGGCAAAGGGCTGGCCCGAGGCCTTCTGGAGGGCGAGGCCCAATACCTGGAAGCCCGTGGCTATGGGCCTGGCCTTGAGCCCCGGCGGGGAGGAGGGCTGGGCCGAGGCGAGGATGGCCACGGCCTCCTCGAGGCTCGTCGCCTGGGGGTGGAGGTCGTCGAAGTCCTGGGGCGACCAGCCGGAGGATTGGGTGAGGAAGCTCCGCAGGCTCAGGCCGGGTATGTCGGCCAGGGGGGTCACATAGCTGCCGATGGGAGCATCGAGGTCGACAAAGCCGTCCCTGGCCAGGGAGAGGGCGAGCAGGCCCGTGAGGGGCCAGCCTGCCTCGCCGAGGAGGAAGGGGCTGTCCACCTTGAGCTCCGCCCCCCCGCCATCCTTGCCCAGGGCATCCACATAGAGGACGGCCCCTCCGGAGACCACGGCCACCCCATAGCCTGGGCAGGACTGGCGCTTGAGCTCGGTCTTGAAAAAGGTCGCAAGATCGGTGTAGCGCTCCGGCCCTATGTCGGGCAGGTAGAGGAGGAGGAGGGCCGCCGCCGCGATGACCGCGAAGGGAAGGAGCTTTTTCAGGAACCTCATCGAGGCGGATTATACCATGCCCCACCCCGGGAGTCTCCAGGCCGAAACCTGATTGGCTGAAAGAAGATTACTACCACGGAGACACGGAGGCACGGAGGCACGGAGACTCAGATTGCAGAGATGGGATAATAGGAAGGGAACTAGGTCGGAGCCGCTATATCAAATATATACGCCTATTCCTTTTTCTATCCTTTATTCCTCCGTGTCTCCGTGCCTAACGCTACCCCGGGCTTGATAATTCGAAGCCCGGGGCTCCGTGGTATTCCTTTTTTCTTTCTCTTCTATTTCCTAGAGCGTAAAGAGCAGGTCCTCGTAGGACGGGAAGGGCCAGGCCGCCTTGTCCATCAGGCGCTCTAAGGCATCCCCGACAAGCCTGAGCTCGTCCATCCTGGGCACGACGGACTCCCGGTAGGCCTTGGCGCAGGCCAGGGGTTCCTCGATCTCCTGGGCGGCCTCGAGGGCCTTTTCCAGGACCTCGGTCTTTTCCGCCAGGGAGGCCGCCAGCTCGGCCAGGCGCCGGGCCCGGAGCTCCTGGGCCGCCGAGGGGGCGCCCACGGCCGCAAGCTCGGTGCCTTCCCGGGCGAATTCCGCGGCCAGGCGGGAGGCCGCGGGAAAGATCGACCGCCTCGACATGTCGCCCATGACCCCGGCCTCGATGTTGATCTGCTTGGCATAGCGCTCAAGGTAAATGACGCAGCGGGACTCGAGCTCTTCCTTGGAGAAGACCCCCAGGCCTGAGAAGAGGGCCACCGCCGAGGCGGAGGCGAACTCGGGGATGGCCTCGACGGCGGAGCGGAAGCGGGGCAGGCCCCGGCGCTCGGCCTCCTTGGCCCACTCCGGCGAATAGCCGTTGCCGTCAAAGACAACCCGGCGGTGGGCCTTGTAGGACTCGACCACGATGCGCGACACCTCGCTGGCCACATTGCCGCCCTTGGCGGCCACGGCCTCGAGGCGATCGGCATAGCCTGCGAGGACCCCGGCCACCGCGGCGTTGAGGACCGTGGCCGGGGTGGCCGCGGACTGGGAGGAGGCGACCATGCGGAACTCGAACTTGTTGCCCGTAAAGGCAAAGGGGCTCGTGCGGTTCCGGTCGGTGATGTCCCGGGGCAGCTTGGGCAGGGTCGAGGTGCCTATCTCGAGACAGCCTCCTGAAGGGGACTCGCAGGGCCGGCCTTCCACCAGGGCGTCCAGGATCCCTGATAGGGCCTCGCCAAGAAAGATCGAGATCACGGAGGGGGGTGCCTCGTTGCCCCCCAGGCGGCGGTCGTTCCCCGCGGTGGCCGCCGCCGCCCGCAGGAGGCCGGCCCGGGTGTCCACGGCCTCGATCACGGCGGCGGCAAAGAGGAGAAAGCGGGCGTTGGAGACCGGATCGTCCCCGGGCTCTAGGAGGTTGGAGCCCCAATCTGTGGACATGGACCAGTTGATGTGCTTGCCCGAGCCATTGACTCCGTCAAAGGGCTTCTCATGGAGGAGGGCCACGAGGCCGTGGCGCTCGGCCACCTTGATGATCGTCTCCATCACGAGCTGGTTGGCGTCCGCCGCGAGATTGGCGCTCGTGAAGATGCAGGCCAGCTCGAACTGGTTGGGGGCTACCTCGTTGTGCTGGGTCTTGGCGGCGACCCCCAGGGCCCAAAGCTCGGTGTTGAGCTCGTTCATGAAGGCCGCGACCTTTTCCCCTATGGCCCCGTAGTAGTGGTCCTCCATCTCCTGGCCCTTGGCGGGCATGGAGCCAAAGACCGTGCGGCCCGCGAGGAGGAGGTCGGGGCGCTTCAGGAAAGCGGCCTTGGACACGAGGAAGTACTCCTGCTCGGGGCCCACGGTGGCCACGACGCGCCTGGACCTCGTGTCCCCCAGGCTCTTGAGCACCCGGAGCGCCACGGCCGAAAGGGCCTCCATGGAACGCAAAAGAGGCACCTTCTTGTCCAGGGCATGGCCAAAATAGGAGACAAAGGCCGTGGGGATGCAGAGGGTCACCCCCGAGGGGGAGCGCTTGAGGAAGGCCGGGCTCGTGGCGTCCCAGGCCGTGTAGCCCCGGGCCTCAAAGGTGGCGCGCAGGCCGCCGGAGGGAAAGGAGGAGGCGTCGGGCTCGCCCTTGGTCAGCTCCTTGCCCGAGAATTCCATGATCACCCGGCCATCTCCGGTGGGGGAGATGAAGGACTCATGCTTTTCCGCGGAGAGCCCTGAGAGGGGATGGAACCAATGGGTAAAATGGGTGGCCCCCTTTTCGATCGCCCAGTCCCGCATCGAGGCGGCCACAACCTCGGCCACGGCGAGGGAGAGCTCGGCCTCTCCGGCCTGGACGGCCTGGAGCTCCGCAAAGACGCTCTTGGGCAGGCGTTCCCGCATCACGGCGTTGGAAAAGCAGTTGGAACCGTAAAGGGCCGAAAGACCCGCCTCAGGGTTGGTGGTTGTGCTCATGATGACTCCTGCGGGAAAGGGATGTATGGCGTTTCTATTGCAGGAATCATGCCATATCTAAGTTTCTATGTATGAATACAACAAATCTTGGGGTCGGGCAGTCAAAATCGGGGAATTTTCCACCTGGAAGGGGAAATTCCGGATTCTGAGGAGAGGGGAGGAAGAAGGAAAGGAGGCAGGGGAGGACCAATAGGCGCGATATTTCCTACATGGATGTAGCTTTGTACGGTCTTCCTACCAAATTGTGGCTTCGGCTCCGGGCAAGAGAGCCTAGCGGCCTAGCCGGCGAAAGCGGCGCCAATCGATTCCATAGCGCCGTAGGGCCAGGCCCATGCGCCGCTCGCTGATCCCAAGGCTCCGGGCGGCGGCGGCGGCATTGCCCCCCTCGATCTTCAGGGCCTCGACGAGGAGCTCCCTCTCGAGCCTGGCAAGGGCGGCGTCCATGGTGGAGGCCGGCCCGGTGCCCGTGGACTCCGCGGACTGGAGGCTGGGAGGCAGGTGGTAGGCATGGATAACCCCGTCATTGGAGAGGATCACGGCCCTCTCTATGGCGTTCTCGAGCTCCCTCACGTTTCCCGGCCAGTGGTAGCTTGTGAGGAGGTCGAGGGCCGGAGTGGAGATGCGGCTGACCGGTCGGCCCGTGGAGGCCGCAAAGGACTCCGTGAAGTGGTCGGCCAGGAGGACTATGTCCCCTCCCCTCTCCCTCAAGGGCGGCAGGCGGATGGGAAAGACCGCGAGGCGCCAGTAGAGGTCGGCCCTAAAGCGTCCCTCGGCCACCTCCTTCTCGAGGTCCCGATTGGTCGCCGCGATGATCCTGAGGTCGGCCCGGATGGGCTTGCTGCCCCCTACCCGCTCAAAGGTCCTCTCCTGGAGGGCCCGCAGGAGCTTGGCCTGGAGGGACAAGGGGATCTCGGCCACCTCGTCCAGGAAGAGGCTGCCTCCGGCGGCCAGCTCAAAGCGCCCGAGGCGCCGGGCCTGGGCCCCGGTAAAAGAGCCCCGTTCATGGCCAAAGAGCTCGCTCTCGATCAGGGCCGGAGGCAGGGCCGCGCAGTTGACCGCGACAAAGGGCCCCTCGAAGCGCTGGGAAGCCCCATGGATAGCCCGGGCCGCCACTTCCTTGCCCGTGCCCGACTCGCCCAGGAGGAGGACTGTGGAGTCCGTGGGGGCTACCCGGCCTATCACGGCCCTGACCTCGGCCATGGCCTGGGAAACCCCCAGGAGGGGGGCCAGGGCAGGCTCTCCGGGATGGACCCGGACGGCCTGGGCGTTCGGGCCGCCGCCCTCGCCCCGGAGACTCGCCAGGCGCCCGGCCTCCTCGGCCACCTGGCGGCGGAGGAGGTAGGCCTCGGCATAGAGTCCCCCGCAGGCTTCGGCCAGGCCGAGCTCGGCCTTGCCTGCCTGGCCAGGCCCGGACGGCGCCTTGAACCCTGCTGAACCAGGCTCGAGGCAAAAGCCCAGGATACAGACCACCCGGCCCCCGACCAGGCTAGGCAGGGCGAAAAGCCTTCCTTCCTCGAGGCGGCTGCCCTTTTCGTAGGACCGGGACATAAGGTGGAGGAGGGCCGAAGTGGCATCGTCGCCGGCGGCGGGGCCGCGGCGGAAGCCATAGTCCAGGGGCCGGCCCAGGAGGCCCGAGTCTGCGGCCTCGGTGCCCGCCACGAGGAGGAGGTCCTCCCCCTCGCCCCGGCGGGCCGCGGCCAGGCCCCGGACGAGACCCGAGGCCGAGGCCAGGAGGGCTAGGAGGGGGCCAAGGCTGTCCGCAGGGTCGAGACCCCGCCCGAGGAGGCGGGCCGCCTCATAGAGGATGGGCAGGGAGTCAGGATCGGGGGCCAGGAGGGCCGTGGAATCCGAGAGCATGGCCGATTATGCCCGTCCCCCGGGCCAAGGGCAAGCTCCATCCCTTCGGGCCCAAGGCCCGAAGGGCGCAGATGCCTAGGGCATCTGCGTCTCGTCAGGCCCTTGGCCGGACGAGCAGGACCTGGACGTCGCAGACATTGGTGTTGGTGGGGCCGGTCATGACGAGGCCCCCGGCGGCGGCAAAGAAGGCATAGGAGTCGTTGTCCCCAAGGCTCGCCTCGGGATCGAGGCCGGCTGCCCGGGCCGAGCGATACAGGTCCAGGTCGGCGAGGGCCCCGGCGGCATCGGTGGGACCGTCGTTGCCATCGGTGCCGGCGGAGAGGAAGCAAAGGTCCTCCCCGTCCTTGGGCGAGCGGCCCAGGGCGGCCAGGAAGGCCAGGGCCATCTCCTGGTTGCGCCCACCCTTGCCCTTCCCCCGCAGGGTGACCGTAGTCTCCCCCCCGGCTATAAGGCAGGCAGGCCGAGGAAGGGGAAGACCGGAGGAGGCGATATCCTTGCCTATGCCCAGGTAGACCAGGGCCGCTTCCCGGGCCTCCCCGGTGATGCGCGAGGAGAGGATGAGGCTCTGGTAGCCCCGCCGACGGGCCTCGGCCTCGGCGGCGACCAGGGCCAGACGGTTGGTGCCCACGAGGAGGGTCCTCGTGCGGGCAAAGACCGGGTCCCCGGGCTTGGGCGTCTCGGGCAGGCCGCCTGCGAGCCCTGCGCCGAGGTGGGCGAGGACGGCCGGTGGCAGCTTTTCCTGGATGCCGTGGCGGCCCAGGATCTCCAGGGCCTCGGCATAGCTCGTGGGGTCCGGGACGGTGGGCCCCGAGGCTATGGCGTCCAGGTCATCCCCCACCACATCCGAGAGGACGAGGGCCAGGACGGTGGCCGGGGCGAGGGCCGCGGCCAGGCGGCCGCCCTTGACGGCCGAGAGGTGCTTGCGCACGCAGTTGACCTCGTTGATCGTGGCCCCCGAGGCCAGGAGGAGCTTGGTCGTGGCCGCCTTGTCCGCCAGGCTGAGCCCCGAAGCGGGGGCGCAGAGGATGGCCGAGCCGCCCCCGGAGACGAGGACAATCACCAGGTCCGTTTCGGTGAGGACCGTGCCCAGGCTGGGCCCCAGGCCGAGGATGGCGTGGGCCGCGGCCTCGGAGCGGCTGTCCGGGACGGGATGGCCCGCCTCGAGGAGCCTGATCCTGGAGAGGGCCTCGGTGTGACCTTCCTTGACGGCCACCAGGCCTCCGGACAGGCGGCCGCCCAGGCTGGCCTCGAGGCCCAGGGCCATCCGCGCCGAGGCCTTGCCCATGCCGGTGGCAAAGATGCGGTCATAGGCCCCCAGGGGATAGCGGGCCTCCTCGACCTCGGTCCTGACAACCAGGACGGGTCCTGCGGGTCCCTCCTCCACGTGGACAGCCTTCTGGATCATGGGCGCGGGGTCCACCCGGGCCACGGCGGCGCGGAAAATAGCCTGGGCATCTTCCCGGGAATTCATCGTGAGCTTCCTTTAGTGGATTTCAGGCCCTTCCTCGGCCGGGCATCCTTGCCTTCCTCGAGGGCCTCCCGGGCGATCTGGAGATTCCGACCCACCTGGGAGCTCGGGGAAAAGGCAAAGGCCCGCTCCAGGAGAGCAACGGCCTGTTTGGGCTGGGCGAGCTGGTTGAGGGCCATGGTCCCGGCGTTGTTGAGGGCGAGCCAATTGCTGGGATCGAGGTCGACGGCCCTCAGGAAATGCTCATAGGCCTCGGCAAAGGCTCCGGCCTCCCGGGCGGCCTCTCCGAGATGGAAGACCGAGAGGCCTTCCCGGGCCCGGCTAAAGGCGGCAGGGTCGCCGCAGATGCCGAGCCTGGCCTCGAGGAGGGGGCGGGAGGCGCTATGCCGGCGCCCCTTCCTCGCCTCGGGCTCGGCCAGGGCGGCGGCGTAGCGCCGGCCGGCCTCCTCGCGTTCCCCCGCGGCCCAGGCCAGGTCGGCTAGGCCGGCATGGCGGTGGAAGGAGGGGCCAAAGAGGGCCTCCTCCTTGGCGAGATAGGCCTTGGCTTCCTCAAGCTCGCCCTTGGCCATGAGGATGACCCCCAGGTTGCGCAGGACCCGGATGGAATCGGGCTCGGCGGCCTCGAGGCGGCGGAACCAGGACTCGGCCTTGGCAAAATCGCCTTCTACATAGGCGTTGAGGCCAAGACGCTCATAAAGCGAGGACAAGATGCGAAGCATAGGACCTGGTTTCTCCGTGGAAGGGGCTAATCCCTGGCCGCCCGCAAAGGACGGCCAGGAATCCTAGGATCCGATCAGATAAAGATATTGAGGACGAGGACGGCCAGGAAGGCCACGACACCCTCGACGGCGGTCGCCGAGGTGTAGGTCTTGTAGGCCGTGTTGACCGGCATGTTCGAGAACTGGGAGACGACCCAGAAATAGGAGTCGTTCGCGTGGGAGACGACCATCGAGCCGGCGCCGATGGCCACGGCGGTCAGGGCGGGGTCGAGGCCGAGGGTGGCCATCATCGGGGCGAGGATGCCGGCGGTCGTGACAATGGCGACCGTGGAGGAACCCTGGGCCGTCTTGAGGGCCGCGGAGATGATAAAGGGCAGGAGCATGCCTATGGGCAGGTTGGCCATGTTGGTCTTGATGAAGTCCGCCAGGGGGGACTTGCCCAGGACCTCGCCAAAGGAGCCGCCCGCGGCGGTGATCACGAGGATGATCGCCGAGTCCTTGATGCCCTGGCTCATCCAGCCGTTGAAGGCGTCGCCGACGGAGCCCTTGGCCACGAGGAGGAGGGCGGCGAAGACGCCGATTATGAGGGCCGGGACCGGGTCACCGATAAAGGAGCAGAAGACCTTGAAGCCGCCGGTCCCAAAGGGGGCCGTGGGGTACTCGGCTATGGACTTCATAAAGATCAGGATGAGGGGGAGGACGATGGGGAGGAAGGAGAGGAAGGTGTTGGGGAGCTTGCCGTACTTCTTGACGATCTCGGAATAGGATTCCTTGACGTCCGGCTCGATGTTGTACTTCTTGGCGACCTTGAGAGCCCAGAAGAGGCCGGCCAGGGCCGAGGGGATGGCGACGATGAGGCCGTAGATGATCACCCTGCCCAGGTCGGCGCTGAGGGCCGCGGCGGCGGCGAGGGGACCCGGGGTGGGCGGCACCATGACATGGGTGGCGTAGAGGCCCGTCGCGAGGGCGACGGCCATGACCGCCATCGAGGTGCCCGACTCCTTGGCCAGGGCCTTGTTGAGGGGGTTGAGGATGACATAGCCGGAGTCGCAGAAGACGGGGATGGAGACCACATAGCCGGCCATGTTCATAGCCAGGGGCGCGCGCTTCTTGCCCACGAGCTTGAGGATGGCCTGGGTCATGGCCAGGGCCGCCCCGGTCTTCTCCAGGATCGTCCCCATGATGGTGCCGGCGACGATGACGATGCCGATCTTTGTCAGGGTGCCGCCAAAGCCGTTCTTGATGTGCTTGAGCACGTCGAGGCCGGGGATGCCGATCGCCAGGCCGTAGAAAAAGGCCACGCCGATGAGGACGAGGAACGCGTTTACCTTGAACTTGCCGGTGAGGATGATGATCACCACCACGGCGAGGACGAGGAGCAGTACCGCAATACCGCCTGATACCATGAATGCCTCCTTGGGGAGTTTTGTGGCTTAAGCCTAAAGCCCTATTGTCCCAACGGCATATGGTGAGAATGCGCAATTTTTAGTGGATTTTTGTGCACCATGCACAATTTGCGGGCGGTTTAGCCTCGGGTATCGAGGTAGCGGGAGAGGAGGCTGAGCAGCTCCAGGGCCCTGATGTCCTTGCGCGGATCCCGGCCCACGAGGCGGGCCAGGCCCTCCATCCGGGCGGAAAAGGTGTTGCGGTGGACCCCGAGCCTGGCTGCGGCCTCCTTGCCGTTGAGGGCCGCCTGGGAGAGGGCGTCCATCCAGGGCCGCAGGCTTCGGGTAGTGTCCTGGGGCAGGAGGCCGGCCACCGCGTCGAGGGCCCCCACAAGCTCGGCCCGGGGGATCAGGCCCACGAGATAGTCATACAGGTGGTCGAAAATGGAGACCAGGCCCTGGCCGGCCTCGGCCTCCGGCACATGCTCCCGGAGCCAGAGGGTCTGGCGATAGCCCAGGCCATAGCGGCCCAGGTCGGTCTGGATGGCTCCCCCATAGGCCTTGAGCTTCCCTCCGCTGCGGCCCAGGACGGCCCTCGCCGCGTCCACATAGGCCCGGAGCTGGCCGGAATAGGCCTCGAGGATGCCCCCGGAGCCAAGGCTCAGGGACTTGAAGACCAGGATGGAGCCATCGGGGGTGGTCCAGGAGAGGTCCTCGGTGCCGTGGAGGGGGCCGGCCTTGACAGCCCTCAGGGCCAGGGCCGGCTCGGTCCCCGGGCCGGGCACCAGGAGTAGCGGTGCCCGGGCGATAGATGGGCTGTAGCCCAGCTTGGCCGCCAGGGACTCCACCGCCGAGCGGGGAATGTTCTCCTCATGGAGGAGGTAGTTGACCAGGGTGTTCTTGGAGTCCTGGCGGCGGAGGGCCTTGTCCTTCCAGGCCTCGAGCTCGATCATCGACTCGACGCTCGTCTTGACCGCCCAGGCCAGGGGACCTACCTCCAGGGGATCCCCCGTGACACCGACGACCCCGATAGTCTCCCCCCGGGACACGATGGGGACGTTTACCCCGGGCCTCACCCCGGCGGGCAGGTTGGGCCCGCTCTCCACGACTTCCTGGGTGGCCCCGGTGGCCACAAGGCGCTGGGCGGCGTCGTGGAAGGTTCCCACCCGGGAGGGATCGCGGCTTGCGA
Source organism: Spirochaetota bacterium (assembly GCA_029778945.1). Lineage (GTDB taxonomy): Bacteria > Spirochaetota > Spirochaetia > Treponematales > Rectinemataceae > JANYKC01. Next base: position 5,657 of record JAKPBN010000319.1, on the reverse strand, counting down.
CGATTACCCCGTTGCGGTCCATGATGTTTATGTTGTACTCGAGGTGCTCGCCCAGGCGGCGGACAAAGGCGGCGGCGGTTCCGGCATCAATGGAGATGGGGTCCATGGGAAGGAGTATAGTCCGTCCTGGCCCCGGGACGAAACATCCCCGGCGCCGGCTTCTCCCTCGGCCTTGCCCGCCCTGCCCTATAGAAACGCCGCCCAAGGGAAGCTATAGTGGGCTTTCAGGCACCCAGGGATCCCCAGGAGGATAGACATGGCATACAAGCTCGGCATCATAGGCGCTGGCAAGATCGGTGAGGCCCTCGTCCAGGGGGTGCTCCAGAAGGGACTCATAGCGCCCAAGGACATCATCCTCTCGGTCAAGTCGGAGAAGCACCGGGCCGAGCTTGAGGCCAGGACCGGGGTGAGGACGGTCAAGGACAACCGGGAGGTCGTGGCCGGGAGCGAGAATGTCTTCCTGGCGGTCAAGCCCAAGATGATGGCCGAGGTCCTCTCCGAGACGGCCGACCTCTTTGGCCCGGGCCGCCTCCTCGTGTCCACCGTGGCCGGGGTCAACATCGAGTTCATGGAGTCCCGCTTGCCTGCGGGCACCCCCGTGATCCGCTCCATGCCCAACATGGCCGTGGCCATCGGCCAGGGCATGACGGCCCTGGCGGCGGGCAAGAGCGTCCCCGAGGACCGCCTGGACTGGGCGGCCTCGATCTACCGGGCCGTGGGCCGGGCCGTGATCGTGGGGGAGGAGCACATGGACGCCGTCACGGGCCTCTCAGGCTCGGGGCCGGCCTACATCTACATCGTGATCGAGTCCCTCGCCGACGGGGGGGTCAAGATGGGCCTGCCCCGGGACGTTGCGGTCGAGCTCGCGGCCCAGACCGTCCTGGGGGCCGCCTCGAACGTCCTCATCACCGGGGAGCACCCGGCCAAGCTCAAGGACCAGGTGACTACCCCGGCGGGAGTCACGATAGACGGCATCCTCGAGCTCGAGGCCGGCGGCCTACGGGTAACCCTGATCAAGGCCGTGGTCAAGGCCGCGGAGCGGGCCAGGGCCCTGATGCACAAGGCATAGGGTCCGCCGGGCTTTAGGGCCGCCGGATCTCCAGGACGAGGAGGCTCTTTTCGCCCTGGGGCAGGTGGACGACACCGGTCTCCCCCGCCCGCTTGCCCACCAGGGCCCGCGCGACGGGGCTGGCCCAGGAGAGGAGGCCGGCCTCGGGGTCGCTCTCGTCCGCGCCGACAATGCGATAGTCCACCTCGGTCCCGTCGTCCTCCCTCACCCGGGCCACAAGGCCAAAGACCACCCGGTCCAGGCTGGCCGGAGGGGCGACGACCTCGAGGGCCGAGCGCATGCGGGAAAGGTAGGAGATGCGGCGGTCGAGCTCCGAGAGGTGGCGGAGGCAGTCCGGGGCGGAGGCCGAGCCCGTGGCCTGGGCCGCCGCCAGGGCAGCCGCGGCCCGGGGCCTCTCCACGTCGTCCAGGCTCCGGAGCTCCTCGGCCAGCCGGGCCGCTCCCTCGGGGGTCATGTAGTTCCTGGCCCCGGGGGGCAGGGGGAGGGGTATGTCGTGCATCCCTTCGGTCTCGTCCTGTCCCAGGTCCTCGTCGACAAAGGCCCGGCTCATGGCTTTCCCCCCGCCTATTGGGCCTCGCCCAGGTAGGCCTTGCGCACCCTGTCGTCGGCCAGGAGCTCGGCCCCGGGCCCCTGGAGAGTTATGCGGCCCGTCTCGAGGACATAGCCATAGTGGGCGGCCTCGAGGGCGGCCTTGGCGTTCTGCTCCACGAGGAGGACCGTCGTGCCCTCGGCGTTGATCTCCTTGATGATGGAGAAGATCATCTTGACCACGAGGGGAGCCAGGCCCAGGGAGGGCTCGTCCATCATGAGAAGCTTCGGCCGCGTCATGATGGCCCGGCCCACGGCGAGCATCTGCTGCTCCCCGCCCGAGAGGGTCCCGGCCTTCTGCCTCTGCCGGTCCTTGAGGCGGGGGAAGAGCTTGAAGACCCTCAGGCGGTCGGACTCGATGCCCACCTTGTCCTTGCGGGCATAGGCGCCGAGGGTGAGGTTCTCGTCCACCGTCAGGTTCGCGAAGACCCTCCGGCCCTCGGGCACGAGGACGAGGCCCCGCTCCACGATGTCCTTGGTGGCCGTGCCTGTGAGGCAGTCCCCGTTCCAGCACACCGTGCCCCCCGTGGGCTTCACGAGGCCAATGATGGTCTTGAGGGTCGTGCTCTTGCCCGCCCCGTTGGCCCCGATCAGGGTGACGATCTTGCCCTCGGGGACCTCGAGGCTCACCCCCTGGAGGGCGTGGATGCCGCCATAGTGGACGGACAGGTTGTCTATCTTGAGCATCACTCCACCCCCAGGTAGGCTTCGATCACCTTCGGGTCCCGCCGGATCTCGTCCGGGCTGCCCTGGGCTATCGTCAGTCCATAGTCGAGGACATACATGCGGGAGCAGATCCCCATCACGACCTGCATGTGGTGCTCGATGAGGAGGATGGTGAGGTCGAAGCGGTCCCTCACCCGGCGGATAAAGTCCATGAGCTCGAGGGACTCCTGGGGGTTCATCCCCGCTGCGGGCTCGTCGAGGAGGAGGAGCCTGGGCCTCGAGGCCAGGGCCCGGGCTATCTCGAGGCGGCGCTGCTTGCCATAGGGCAGGCTCGTGGCCTTTTCCTCGGCGAAGTCCGCAAGGCCGGTCTCGGCCAGGAGCTCCCGGGCAAAGTCGTGGGAGGCCCGGTCATGCCGCCTGTAGCCCGGGGTCCTCAGGACCGAGTTGATCCAGGTGGGGCGCTCCCTCACCGCGCAGCCCACGAGGACGTTCTCGAGGACGCTCATCGTGGAGAAGAGCCTGATGTTCTGGAAGGTCCTGGCCACCCCGGCCTCGGTGATGCTATGGGCGGCCTTGCCGGTGATGTCCCGGCCGTCGAAGAGGATCCGGCCCTGGCTGGGCTCGTAGACCCCGGTGACCATGTTGAAGGCCGTGGTCTTGCCCGCCCCGTTCGGGCCTATGAGGCCCACGATCTCTCCCTGGGCGATGGAGATGTTGAGGTCGGACACGGCCGTGAGGCCGCCGAAGCGCATGGTGGCGCCCTTGGTCTCGAGCATCATGGCTTGTCCCCCTTCCGCTGGCGGGGCAGGAGGCCGGCCTTGGACAGGCCGTCCCAGCTGAGCTCCCTATCCCCCATGAGACCCCTCTGCCTGAAGATGACCACCAGCATGAGGAGGGCCGAGAAGACCACCATGCGCAGGCCGGGCAGGCCCTGGGTCTTGATAAAGAGGAGGTTCAGGGGCTCGTCGAGGAAGCGCAGGGCCTCCATGAGGACGGTGACCGCGATGGACGCGATGACCGATCCCGTGATCGAGCCGTTGCCCCCCAGGACCACGATGAGGAGGATGTTGAAGGTGAGCATGAAGGTGAACATCTTGGGGTCGATCGTGGTGATCATGTGGCCGAGGAGGGCCCCGCCCACGCCGGCCAGGAAGGACGAGATGGTAAAGCTCGTCACCTTGACCTTGAAGACGTTGACCCCCATGGCCTCCGCGGCGATCTCGTCGTCCCGGACGGCCTTGAGCTGGCGGCCGGAGCTCGAGCGGGTGAGGAGGGCCATGAAGAGGACGACCAGGGCCGCCACGCCCCAGACCGTCCAGGTGGTCGAGTACTTGGGTATGTTCTTGAGGCCCTGGGCCCCGTTGGTCAGGCCCTGGAGATTGGTGATCACCACCCGGATGATCTCCGCGAAGCCCAGGGTCGCTATGGCCAGGTAGTCGTCCCTAAGCCTCAGCACGGGGATGGCCACGATGAGGCCGGCCAGGGCGGCGCAGAGCCCCCCGGCCACGAGGGCCAGGGCGAAGGGGACGGTCAGGTTCTGGAGCCAGGGCGCGAGGGGCTCCAGGAAGTAGTTCATCTCCTTGACCTCCGGGCTCATCGTGAGGAGGGCCGAGACATAGGCCCCCACGGCCATGAAGCCCGCGCAGCCCAGGCTAAAGAGGCCCGTGAAGCCGTTGACGAGGTTGAGGGAGAGGGAGAGGACGATATAGATCGCCGAGAGGTTGAGGATGCGCATCGCGTAGTTGCCCAGGCTCCGGTCCGCGAGCCAGAGGAGGGCGGCGCAGAGGGCGATCGCGAGGCCCGTCAGCAGGATGTTCCGTGTTTTCTTGCTCATGGCGTCACACCTTCACCGTCTGCTTCTTCCCCAGGAGGCCCGAGGGCTTGAGGAGGAGGACCACTATGAGGAGGATAAAGGAGAAGGCGTCCCGGTAGCCCGTCAGGGCCGGCAGGAAGGCCGCCACCATGATCTCTATAAAGCCCAGGAGGAAGCCCCCGAGGACGGCCCCGGAGATGTTCCCTATGCCGCCTATCACGGCGGCGATAAAGCACTTGAGGCCGGGCATGATGCCCATGAGGGGGTTGAGCTGGGGGTACTTCATGGTCCAGAGGATGCCCCCCAGGGCGGCCAGGGTCGAGCCGATGCCGAAGGTGTAGGAGATCACCTTGTTCACGTCGATGGCCATGAGCCGGGCGGCCTCGACATCGGTGGAGACGGCCCGCATGGCCATCCCGGTCCTCGTCTTGTTGACCACAAAGAGGAGGATGACCAGCATCACGATGGTGATGACGGGTATGAAAAGGCTCACCGAGAGGACCGAGACCGAGCCCAGCTGGACCACGGTGTCAAAGAGGGGGATGGAGGCGAAGCTCTTGGGCCGGCCGCCGAAGATGACCACGCCCAGGTTCTCGATGAGGAAGGAGGCGCCTATCGCGCTGATCATGAGGGAGATCCGGGGGGAGTCCCTCAAGGGGCGGTAGGCTATGCGCTCGAGGGCTACCCCAAAGACGCAGGTCAGGCCCAGGGCGACGAGGAAGGCCACCCACCAGGGCAGGGCCACCGAGGCGATCAGGTAGAAGGCGAAATAGGCCCCGAGCATGAAGATGTCGCCGTGGGCAAAGTTGATCAGCCGCAGGATGCCGTAGACCATGGTGTAGCCGATGGCAATGAGGGAGTAGAGGCTCCCCAGGCTCGCGGCGTTGGCCAGCTGCTGCAGAAAGGTGGCGAGATCCATAGGGTCTCTCCTTTAGGGTCGGATACGGACTAGGGACAATTCGGGGATTCAACACGGAGCCACGGAGATCACGGAGAAAGAGGCCTGGCTAATAATTAGTTATGGTTTCGATTAATTCTCAAATTCCCATAACCCTGATTCCTTAACCCCAATAGCCTCTCCCCTCCGTGTCCTCCGTGCCTAACGCTTCGCTAGGCCTCCGGCTCCGTGGTTAATTCGTTTCGGGCCTTGCGGCCTTAGGGGTTGACGGTGGTCTTGTAGACGAACTTCCCGCCCTTGACTTCCTTGATGACGGCGCTCTTGACGGGGTCATTGGAGTCGGAGGTGAAGGTCACATAGCCCGAGGCCCCGGGGAACTTGGTCGTGGCGGCGATGGCGTCCCGGATCTTGACGGGGTCGACGCTGCCGGCGCGCTTGATCGCGTCGATCGCGAGGAGGTAGCCGTCAAAGCCGAGGACGGCGGTGCCCGAGGGGAGCTTGCCGTACTTCTTCTGGTACTCGGTCACGAAGACCTTGGAGTTGGGGGTGAGGGGGGCATCGTTGTCGAAGAAGGTGGACATCACGGCGCCCTCGACGGCGGCCTTGCCCACGGTCACGAACTC
>JAKPBN010000306.1 GCA_029778945.1 Spirochaetota bacterium | reverse complement strand
GGGGCGAAGGCTATGATGACCTCGTGGCCTTCGAGGCCGGCCCCTTCCTCGACGATTTTCTGGGTCTCTCGGAGCCTGCCGGCAAGGCCGGGGACTAGGGTCTGATGGGCTTCAAGGCATTCCGGCTTGCCCTCATGCTCGGGGTCCTCCTGTGCCCAGTGCCTGCGGCCCAAGCCCAGTCAGGCCCCGAGGGCATGAGCTATTGGGCCTCTGACCAGGCCGGCTTTAGGGGCGCTTCCCTTGGAGGGCCCGCGGACTCCGAATGGGTCCTGGGCCTCGGGGCAGGATTCCAGGCCGGCCAAGGTACAAGGATTCTCTACCACGAGGGCAAGGAAGCGGAAAAGACCATCGCGCGCCTCGAGAAGGGCCTGCGGGAAGAGCTCCTCTATCGGCCGGAAGGCCTTGTCTCTATCCAGCGGCTCGATCCCCAGGGGGCCCTGGTCGAAGAAGAGCTGTATGATCCTCCCTTTCCCGGAAGCCCCGCCCCTATCCTGCGATCCTCCACCCGCTGGACCTATGTCGAGGGCCGCCTCGCCAAGGCCGAGGCCTTTGACGGCGCCGGCACCGCCACCGGCAGCCTGGACTACACCTATGACGCCTCAGGACGGCTCCTCCAGGTCCTGGCCACGGGGAGCCTGGGCTCGGGGGCCGCGGGCCTCCTGGTCTCGCCCCAGGGCCTGGGCGCCTCCTGGAGCGATACGGAGCTGACCCGCTACGACAGCGCTGGCCGTCCCCAGGAAATCCTCGCCTATGCGGCGGGCAAGGTCATCGCATCTAGCCGCCTTGCCTATGCTCCCTCGGGTAGCCTTGCCTCGAGGACTACCGAAGACCTCGTGTCCGGAGGAACTAGGCTAGCGGAGTATGACAGCGCTGGGCATGTGGTCCTCGAGCTTGAGAGCCGGGGGGGGAAAGAGCTGTCCCGGCGCAGCCTGGCCTGGGACAGCCAGGGACGGCCGACCCGGGACCACCGCAAGGCCGGGGATAGGACAACGGAAACCCTCTGGGTCTATGGAGAGGAGGGGGAGCTTTCGCGGGCCACCTATAAAATCGATGGCCTGATCGTCTCCGTGGTCCACGAGCTTCCAGGGGACCGGCTAGTCAAGGAAGTCTACGATGGGGGAGTCCTGGCCCTCCGGGCCACGAGCCTGCGGGGCCGCCTAGTCCAAGAGGACTTTTTTGCCCCTGGGGCAGCGGTCAGGACAAAGGTATACCCGTGAGATCCTCGGGCTGGATCCTTCTCGTGTCCCGGCGCTGGTTCTCTCCCCGCCGGGGGGAAGGCGGAAGCCCCTCCCCGGGCTTCGCGATAGCCGGCATAGCCGTGGGGGTCGCGGCCCTCGTGGTGATCCTTGGGGTGATGAATGGCTTTCAGCTGGGCTATATCGACGCAATCCTCGAGGTTTCAAGCTACCATGTCCGGCTTGAGGCCGGTCCCAGGCCCCAGTCTGCCGCCGAGCTTGACTCCCTCCTCGGGGCCGTGGAAGGGGTGGCCCATGTCGTGCCCTTCCGGGAAAACCAGATCCTCGCCCAGGCCCCGGACGGAAGGGTCCTTGCGGCCAGGCTTAGGAGCTTGCCCGCGGACATAGACCGGCGTGATCCAGGCCTTGCCAAGGCCCTGGGCTTCTCGGGCCCCCTCTTCGGAGGGGGCAAAGGCCTCGTCCTGGGCTCGGAGCTCGCGCGCTACCTCAATGTGGCCGAGGGCGATCCCGTCCTCGTGATGGCCATCAGCTCCGACCCGGTGGAGGGCCTGGGTACCCAGAGCCTGCGCCTTCCTGTAAGGTCGGTCTTCCATTCGGGCTACTATGACTTCGACGCCAACCTGGCCTTTATCGAGGAAGGGGAGGGCGGACTCCTCTTCAGTCCCGGCGGCGACGAGGGCCTGTATTGGGGGCTCAAACTGAAGGACAAGTACCGGGACCAGGCCTGTGTCGCAAGGCTTTCCTCCCTGGGGCTAGCCGCCCAGGGCTGGCGGGAATACAACCGCTCCTTCTTTGGCGCCCTCAGGACAGAGAAGACGATGATGATGGTCCTCGTGGGCCTCATCTTCCTCGTGGTAGGCGTCAACATCCACCAGTCCATGCGGCGCTCGATCCTGGAGAGGACCGAGGAGATCGCGCTGCTTAAAAGCGCCGGGGCCCGCCTCGAGGATATCCGGCGCGTCTTTATCCTCGACGGCCTTGCCAAGGGCGCCGCCGGAGCCGGCCTTGGCCTTGCCCTCGGCCTCCTGATCGCGACCAATATCAACGAGGTCTTTGCCCTTGCCTCCCAGGTCCTCAATGCCTTGAGCTCCCTCCTCGCCGGAAAGGGGGGAGGGGACTACTCGGTCTTCTCCCCCCGCTATTTCTACCTCATGGAGGTCCCAGTGCGGCTGCTCTTTCCAGAGATCCTCTTTGTCGCCGCGGCGGCCATGGCCTCCACGGCCCTTGCCGCGGCGGCAGCCTCGACCCGAGTGGCCGGCCTCGACCCCGCCGAGCTCCTGCGCTATGAGTGATACCCGTCCCCCGGCCATGATCGAATGCCTCGGCCTAGGCAAGACCTTTGCCAGCGCGGCCGAGGATCTGACTATCCTCAAGGACCTTGAGCTGCGGGTCGAGCGGGGGGAAGCCCTGGCCATCATGGGTCCGAGCGGGAGCGGAAAATCGACCCTCCTGTCCATCCTTGGAGGCCTCGACCGACCCAGCCAGGGCTCGGTGAGGGTCGCGGGCATAGAGCTGGCGGGCCTTGCCGAGGAGGCCCTCACGGATTATCGCGGAGCCACGGTGGGCTTTGTCTTCCAGGCCCACTACCTCCTCAAGGATTTCGATGCCCTGGAAAACGTGGCCCTCCCGGCTTACATGGCCGGAATGCCCCGCAGGCGGGCCTTTGAGAAGGCCCGGTCGCTTCTCTCCGACGTGGGCCTGGTCGATCGACTCCACCACCTTCCTTCCCAGCTCTCGGGCGGAGAGAGGCAGCGGGCCGCCTTGGCCCGGGCCATGGTAAACGATCCGCCCCTCCTCCTGGCCGACGAGCCCACGGGCAATCTGGATGCCACCAACGCGGCCTCGGTCCGGGACCTTGTCTTTGCCCTGTCCAAAAAACACGGGACCACAATCGTCCTAGTGACCCACGATCCCCATTTTGCGGACGCCGCGGATAGGAGCCTCGAGCTCACGGGGGGTGGGCTCAGGCCCCGATGATCTGGAGGCCGAGCCTCTTTGTCTCCTTCCGTTTTCTCCTCGGCCGGAGGGGGAGCGCCCAGGGCCGCAAGGGCTATCTTCG
>JAKPBN010000287.1 GCA_029778945.1 Spirochaetota bacterium | reverse complement strand
CCGCGGTCAAGCTCAAGGCGCCGGAAATGCTCAACACCTGGCTGGTGCGCAGCCTCGCGCCCCTGGCCGACCTCTACGTCAACGACGCCTTTGCCGCTGCCCACCGGAACGCCCCCTCGATGGTGGCCTTCCAGGAGCTCCTTCCCACGGCCGCAGGGATCCAGCTGATGGACGAGTACCGGGCACTCAAGAGTGTCCTGGACAAGCCCCGGCGGCCCTGCGTCTACCTCCTGGGAGGCGCCAAGATCTCCGACGCCTTTGACATGATGCGCAAGGTCCTCGAGGACGGGGCCGCGGACGAGATCCTCATAACCGGGGTGACCGGCCTCGTGATGCTCCTGGCCAAGGGCGTCGAGGTCGGGGCCGCGACCAGGGCCTTCCTCAGGGACAAGGGCCTCGAGGGCTTTATCCCCGAGGCCGAGAGCCTCCTTGAGCGCTGGGGGGACAAGTATGCCCTCCCCCTTGACCTGGCCTACGAGGAGGGCGGACAACGGGCTGAGCTTGAGGTGCCACCTCTGGGTCCCGGCAGGGCGAAGGCGGGCACGGGCCTGGCCAAGGACTGCCTCTTCCCCGATGTGGGCCACAAAACGGTCGCGGCCTACAAGGTTAAGCTCCAGGCCGCGGGCTCGATCTTTGTGAACGGGCCTGCGGGCATCTACGAGGACAGCCGCTGGGAATACGGCACCAAGGAGCTCTGGAAGGCTATCGAGGCCGCCCCGGGCTACAGCGTGATCGGCGGCGGGGACACGATCAGCGCGGCGACCAAGTTCTGCGACCTGGAGAAGTTCGGCTATGTCTGCACCGGGGGCGGCGCCATGGTCCGCTTCCTGGCGGGCAAGAAGCTCCCCCTGATCGACGCGATGGAGGCGGCCTTTGACCGCGACCTTCAGGTGCCGGCGAGGGGCAGGGGCCTATGAAGCTGGGCATTCCCTATCTTGATTCCTCGGTGGCCCTCGAGCTCCCGGACTCCTGCCTTGTGGTGGAGCCCAACGAGGCCCCGGCCTCGGCCGCCTCGGCGGAGGCTATTGTCCAGGCCGGCCTGGCCAGGCCCTATTTGCCCGCGGCGGCCGGGGACTCCGGATCCCCTGCCACCTCCCTTGAGGCCTTCCTTGAGGGAGGCAAGCGCATCCTCGTGATTGTCAACGACGCCACAAGGCCAACTCCCACGGCGGACATGCTCGGTCCCATGGCCCCGGAGCTCGAGCGCCTCAAGGCTTCCTTCCTCGTGGCCACCGGGGCCCACCGGGCGCCCACGGAGGAGGAGTACCGGACTATCCTCGGGGCCCACTACGACAGGTTCCGCCCCAGGACTACGGCCCACGATGCCCGCAACACGGCCTGCCTCGTCAACCTGGGGACGACCCGGAACGGCACCCCCATCCTTCTCAACCGCGCCGCCGTCGAGGCCGACCGGGTGGTGGTTTTGGGCTCGGTGGAGCCCCACTATTTCGCCGGCTTTACCGGGGGCCGCAAGGCCTTCCTCCCGGGCGTCGCCGGCTACGCCACGATCGAGGCCAACCATAGGCTGGCCCTGGATCCCCGGGCGGCGGCCCTCGAGCTGGAGGACAACCCCGTGAGCCAGGACATGGAGGATGCCCTCGCCTTTGTGCCCAAGAAGGTCTTTGCCCTCATGGCCGTCCTGGACAAGCACCAGGGCCTCTCGGCCATCACCTCGGGCGACCTCCGCCTGTCCTTTGAGGCGGCGGTGGCCAAGGCCAGGGGCATCTTTGCCGTCTCCATCCCGGCCAAGGCGGACATCGTGGTCTCCGTGGCCAGGCCCCCGATGGACATCGACCTCTACCAGTCCCAGAAGGCTATCGAGAACGGCTCCCTGGCCGTGAAGGACGGAGGTTGCCTTATCCTCGTCTCCTCCTGCCGGGATGGGGTGGGGGATGAGGCCTACATGAGGCTCCTAGCCTCGGAAAAGCGGCCCGAGGCCGTCCTGGGCCGGATCAAGGAGGGCTATCGCCTGGGCTACCACAAGGCGGGCAAGATTGCCCAGGCTGCCATGCGCTCCCGGATCCTCGCGGTAAGCGAGCTCGGGGCCGAGGTCCTTGCCGGGGCTTTTATGGAAAAGCGCCCCAGCCTGCAGGATGCCCTGGACGCTGCCCGGGCCGCCTTTTTCGCCGGGACCGGGGCGGGGGCAGGAAGGCAGCCTTCGATCCTGGTTTTACTGGACGGTACTGTCACTGTCCCTCAGGCCGGCGTCTAGAAGTGCTACCAAGATTGTGGATGCCTCTGTAACCTCGGCGGGCCCCACGGTCTTCCTAGAGTAGGAAGACCGCCGGGGTTGAAGACCTCCCCTTGAGTTTCTACGGCCTTTTCCCCCTCCGACCCCGGCCCTTCCCTTTGCCCAAAATCAATTTCAGCTTCATGCATACGTTACCAATGCGTCATAAAGCATCAAACGTAGCTATTTGCGGAAAATCGTGTTGACTCTCTCGATAGGAATGGATATCCTAGACTTATCAGGTACGGACCGCTGGGTTGTCGCCGAAACGATCCAGCACCACTTGCGGGCGGTGGCCTAATACGCCGCCGTCGGGCCTCCCGGGGTCAAGCGCCTCCTTCCCCGGGGGGTCCTTTTTATGTCGGGGAAGAGAACCTTTGTCACCGCCAAAGGTTCCCTTCCCCGGGCCCTTTTCTTCCAAAGCGGCATTATTGGTCGCCCTCCCCGGCCCCCACCTTTCCAAAGGCGACATCATTAGTCGACCTCCCCGGGCCCTTTCCTTCCAAAGGCGACCGCAAACCCCGTCCCTCCCCGGGCGCATTCCTTTTCAAGCCGGCTTTCTCGATTGCCTCTGCTATATTGCCTTTGCTTCCCTTCCTGCTTTTTCCTTTCTCCTCTTTGCGTCTCTGCGCGAAATTTCTCTCTTTTCCGTGTACTTCTTGGTCCGTGCTTTTTCTTGCAACTTGCAGGGTTCTTCCGTTCTTGCCCCTCCAGTCCAGGCACAGCTATACTCCCTCCATGACAATCAGCGACTTTGATGCCTGGGCCAGGTCCTTTTTGGCGATAGATGGCCTGGCTTCGATCGATGCCTCTCTCAATGGGATTCAGGTGGGGCGGAGCGGGGGGGAGCTTTCCAAGCTGGCCTTTGCGGTCGACGCCTCGGCGGAGTCGATCCGCCGGGCCGCGGAAGCCGGAGCCCAGGTCCTCTTTGTCCACCATGGCCTTTTCTGGGGCAAGCCCCGGCGCATCGAGGGCAATCTCCAGGCCAGGATCAGGCTTCTCCTCGAGGCTGACCTGGCCCTCTACGCCTGCCACCTGCCCCTGGACTGCCACCCCGAGGTGGGCAACAACGCGGTGATCGCCCGCCTCCTCGGCCTCGGGGACCTGGCGCCTTTTGCCCCTTACCACGGGGTCGCCCTGGGCTGGAAGGGGAGCTACGCCGAGGCCCAAAGCCTCGACTCCGTCCTGGCCCGCCTGGGCCCCGGGGCCTCGAGCCCCCTCTCCTTGATCCAGGCGGGCCCCAAGGCCATCAGCCGGGTGGGGGTGGTCTCCGGCGGGGCCGCCTCGGACGTCCTCATGGCCATCGAGGACGGCCTCGACCTCTTTATCACCGGGGAGGCCTCCCACTCGGTCTACAGCGAGGTGGTCGAGGCGGGGATCCACTTCGCGGCCCTGGGCCACTACGCGACCGAGACCTTTGGGGTCAAGGCCGTGGCCAGGCGCCTTGGGGCGGAGACGGGCCTTGAGACACTCTTCCTCGACCTGCCCACCGGCCTCTAGGTTCCAGGACCATCCCAGCAAGGAGCAAGAGATGACAAAGCGGGAACGTACCGTGCTCTTCGTGATCGGAGCCACGATCTTCAACCTCGCCCTCACGGTCCTCATAACTATCGCGGTATTCCTGGCCTACGTGTTTACTCTGGCCAGAATCAGCCCTCCCAAGGGCGTGGCCCTTCCCCTGGGCATCTCCTTTATCCTGGGCATCCTCCTGGCCAACCTGGTCTACAAGAAGGCCCTCGTCATCCTGGGCCGTAGGGTCAACCTCGAGGAGAAGTTCGGCCTCCTTATCTCCAAGGAGAAGCGCAGGCCCTAAAGAGAGCGGAAAACTTTTGACGGTTTCCGGCACTTATTGGATAATGGGGAAAGCGCGCCGCACTGCGCGCCATAAAAGGTAAAAAAGTCGAGCTTTCGCAAAAGGAGTCCCCATGTCCGACCCCGTGACCGAGCTTTTGAGCCTGGGCATCGCCGTCCCCGAGGTCCAACTACCCGCCCCGGGAGTTGACCTGCGAGCCTGGGCCGTTGTCGCCTGCGACCAGTATTCCTCGGAGAGGGAGTACTGGGAGAAGGTCGCCGCCATAGTCGGCGCCTCCCCCTCCACCCTCAACCTCATCTTCCCCGAATGCTATCTGGAGGACGGCGACAAGGCCGAGCGCATCCGCAGGATCAAGGCCACCATGGCTTCCTATCTCTCCTCGGGGGTCCTCGCGAGCCCGGGGCCGGGCTTTGTCCTAGTGGAGCGCAGCACCCCTTATGAGAAGGAGGCCCGCCTGGGCCTCATGATGGCCGTCGACCTGGAGCGCTACCGCTACGGCGCCGACTCGAAGTCCCTGATCCGCCCCACCGAGGGCACCATCGTGGAGCGCCTGCCCCCCCGGATGGAGATCCGCCGGGGAGCCCCCCTCGAGCTGCCCCACATCATGCTCCTCGTGGACGATCCGGGCCGCACCGTCGTCGAGCCCCTCCACGCCATCCGGGAGAGGCTTCCCAAGTTATACGATTTCGACCTCATGCTCGGCTCGGGCCGGGTGAGGGGCTGGCAGGTCAAGGATCCCGCCCTTCTCGGGAAGCTGGCCTCGGCCCTCGAGGCCCTCGCGGATCCGCAGGCCTTCGAGGCTCGTTATGGCAGCAAGGATGTCCTCCTCTTCGCGGTGGGGGACGGCAACCATTCCCTGGCCACGGCCAAGGCGATCTGGGAGGAGGTCAAGGCGGGCCTGCCTCCGGGGGATCCCCGCCTTGCGGGCCACCCGGCCCGCTATGCCCTCGTGGAGCTTGTGAACCTCCATGACCGGGGCCTGCCCTTCCATCCCATCCACCGCGTCCTCTTCGGGGCCGAGGAGGCCGACTTCCTCGGCGGCCTGGCTGGCGGTGCCGCCCATCGCGTCTATCGCCACCAGAGCGCCCAGGCCGCCTTCGCGGCCGTCGACGCCGCCTCCGCCGATGGCCACCACCGGGTCGCCCTCGTCTCGCCCCGGGGCGCGAGCGTCATCGAATTCCTCGAGCCCAAGGCCACCCTCGCCGCGGCGACCATCCAGGACTGCCTGGACCGCTTCCTCAAGACCAGGCCCTCGGTGGGCATCGACTATATCCACGGGGACGAGAGCCTGGCCGCCCTGGGCACCAAGCCGGGCAACCTCGGCCTCTACCTCCCCCCGGTGGACAAATTCTCCTTCTTCGAGACCGTGATCCGCGACGGCGTGATGCCAAGGAAGACCTTTAGTATGGGGGAGGCACCTGAAAAGCGATTCTATGTTGAGGCTCGGAAAATCGTTTAGTGCTTTTCAGGCGCCGGACGGGCGTATCGCAGGATGCTGCCTGCTCGGCTATCCTGCGATCTCGGCCGCGCATTCCCATGGGCTTGCGCGGCCGATAGCGCCCGAAAAGCGTTTTTATGTGGAGGCAAGACGAATTACTGAATAGCTTCTCAGGGGCTTTGCTGGGCGTATCGCGGGCCGCTACTCGTTTAGCCTTCCCGCGATCTCGGCCGCGCTCGAATGGGATTGCGCGGCCGATAGCTCCTGAGAAACGGTTTTATGTGGAGGCGCGCCGCATAACCGAATAGCTTTTTGGGGGGGCTGGGCAGTGTGACTATGATACCAATGCTATTGATGGCCGCCATGGCCGGCCTCCTCTTCCTCATCCTGGGTCGTGCCCAGTCCCGGAGGATGGGGAAGAAGGGCCTCGTGAGGCCTGGGCCGGCCTGGGCCCTGGGAGGCGGGCTTTCCCTGGTCCTGGCCCTGGTGGCCAAGGCCCTATCGGACTCCGTCCGGGGAGGGGAGGCCTATGTCGCCCTAGGCCTTTCCCTCATTCTCTTTTTTGCGGGCCTGGCCCTCTTTGGGGTCCACCGCCTCTTTCGCCTCCGCCTCGCCGGCTCGAGCCTCGAGTTCGCCTCCCCCCAGGGAGTGAGCCGGGTCCCCCTGGAGGGCCTAGCTTCGGTCAGGGACCTGGCTCCCATTCCATTCCTCCGCTTCGCCACGGTCTCGGGCCGGATCCACTACTTCCCCAGCCATGCCCGGGGACTTGGCCCCCTCCTGGAGGTCCTCAGAGCCCGGGGCCTCGTCTCGTCGCCCTCCGCTCCAGGAGGGCATTGATCCCAAGGCCCAGGAGGACCAGGGCCGTGCCCGCCAGCTTGGGCGGCTCAAAGGCCCCGGCCGAGAGGGCGTCCACGAGGATCCCCGCCAGGGCCTGGCCCGAGAAGATGAGGAGGGTCGCCGTCAGGGCCGGCAGCCGGGGATAGACGAGGTTGGAGACTGCGACCATGAGGACGCCCATGAGGCCGCCCCCGGCGATGTAGAGGATCCCCATGGTCTTGAGGGTCTCGAAGTTCGCCGCGAGGGGGGGCCTCAGGACGGCGAGGACGAGGAGGGTGGTGGCCAGGCCTGTGATGTAGTTGGCCCGGGCGCTCCTCCAGGTCCCGATCCTCGTGGCGAGCTGGGAGTTGAGGGTAAAGGAGAGGACGGGGAGGGCTCCCGCGGCCAGGGCCGCCAGGGCGTAGCCCAGCTTCCCCTCGAGCCTGCCCGCCATGACGCCAATGCCCGCCAGGGCCAGGGCGATGCCCGGCAGGGTCCTGAGGCGGGGAGGGTAGCGCTTGCGGCCAAAGAGGCCCAGGGCGTCCACGATCACCGAGAAGACAATCTGGCCCAGGAGGGCCAGGGCTACGGCGAGGCTAGCCCCAAGGCCGGAAAAGGCTCCTATGCTCGCAAAGACCGTCCCGACTCCGACGACTCCGCCGCCCCAGAGGAGGGGAGGGATGCCCCGGGCCGGGCCTCCCTCCTTGCGAAAGAGGCAGACGAGGCTTACGGCGGCAAGGCCCACGACGTGGATGACCAGGCAGGACAGGAGGCTTCCCACACCTCGGGACAGGATGGAGTTGACCTGGTTCATCAGAGTCAGAAGAGCTCCCACGAGGGGGGCAAGGGCTAGGAACAAGGGCTACCTCCGTGGCTATCGGCCATACGCCATAATGGGCTATTGTGGACCCCGGGCACTAGGACGTATGTCCTATTGGCCCGCCATGGGCGGAGGAATTATGGAAAAACCCGAGTTCTATATCCGAAGCTACGGCCTCGACAGCCTCCTCTCCGCGGATCTGCTAGCAAGCCTTATCCCTCGGCCCTGCCCCGCCGGGGACTTTCTCCTCCGCTCCGGGGATCCCCTGGACCACCTGTATTTCTTTGTGGAGGGCCGGGCCAAGGTGTCCTCCCAGCTTGAGAATGGCTCCACCCTCCTCGTCCGTTTTTACCGCCCCTTCGACATCCTGGGGGACGTGGAGCTCTTTGGCTCCCGCACCTGCTTCCTTGATGTGGAGGCTATCGAGGACTGCCTCTGCCTGGCCCTTCCCTCGAAGGTCCTGGACGCGGGCCTGGACCGTAATGCCCGCCTCCTGGCCCACCTCTGTGGCCGCCTGGGGGCCAAGCTCACGGAGTCCAACTCCGCCGCCGCGATCAATCTGCGCTATCCCGTGGAAAACCGCCTGGCCTCATACATCCTGGCCTATGAGGGCAGGCGGAAGGCCGGCCTGGGGGCGGACAACCTGGGAGAGGTGGCCGACCTCCTTGGGTCGAGCTACCGCCAGCTCTCCCGGGTGATCCGCCGCTTCCGGGAAGAGGGCCTCATCGAGGGCGGCCGAGGGGCCTTCCGGATCCGGGACAGGGCAGGCCTCGAGGCCCTGGCCCGGGACCTCTTCCTCTGATTCCTCCGGCCTGGGTATAGTAGGCCCATGAGCCTGCCCGCCGGCGATGCCTTCCTCTGTGTCTGCCTCAATCCCGTCATCCAGAAGACCCTTGTCTTTCCCCGCCTTGTCCCGGGGGAGGTCAACCGCAGCGCCGAGCACCGGGTTGATGCCTCGGGCAAGGGTCTTAACGTGGCCAGGGTCCTCGCCCAGACGGGAAGGCGGGCCATCCACCTCACCCAGGCCGGGGGCAGGAACCGGGACTGGTTCCTCTCCCTCTGCGCCGGGGACGGCGTCGAGCTCCGGACCGTCGACTCGGGCTCGGAGATCCGCTTTTGCTACACCGCGATCGACCGGGAGGCGGGCAACGCGACCGAGCTGGTCGAGGAGGCCGCCCCGGTGGGGCCCGCCACCGAGGCGGCGATCCTCGAGGCCTTCAAGGCCGCCCTGCCCGAAAGCCGGGCCGTGATCCTCTCGGGCACCAAGGCCGCGGGCTTTAGCCCTGCCCTCCTGCCGGAGCTCGCCAGGAAGACCCGGGAGGCAGGCCGCCTCCTCGTTCTCGACATCAAGGGCGCCGACCTCCTTGCCTGCCTCCCCTCAGAGCCCCTCGTGGTCAAGCCCAACCTCCAGGAATTCCTTGCCACCTGGCCCTGTCCGGCGAGCTCCTCGGACCAGGCCGCCCTATGGGGCCACGCGGCCTCCGTGGGCCGGGAGCTCTTCGAGGGCCACGGCAGCCACCTCGTCCTCACCCGGGGCTCCCAGTCCACCTGGTATTGGGATGGCAGGGACCTGGCCGAGCTTCCTGTCCAGGTCCTGAAGGCCCTCAATCCCACGGGCTCGGGGGACGCCTTTACCGCGGGCCTCACGGCCAGCCTGGCCGAGGGCCTGGCCAGCCCGGGCCGGGCCTCCGGGGCCTCGCTCGTCGCCGTCCTGGCCGCGGCCGTGGCTGAGGGCTCCAGGCTGGGGGGCCTCAACGCCCTCAAGCTGCGTCCGGGCTCGATACTCTAGACGGAGGAATGATGGACACCGACCTCTCGACCCTGCGCGGCAAGGAAGCCTTTATCATCGATATGGACGGCGTCGTCTACCACGGCAACCGCCTCCTCAAGGGGGCCGCGGAATTCGTGGACTGGATGGCCCGGGAGGGGAAGAAATTCCTCTTCCTCACCAACTCCAGCGAGCGCTCCCCCGCCGAGCTCTCCCAGAAGCTCTCCCGCCTGGGTATCGAGGTGGGGAGCGAGCATTTCTACACGAGCGGCCTGGCCACTGCGGCCTTTCTGGCGAGCCAGAGGCCCGGGGGCTCGGCATACGCGATAGGCGAACCCGGCCTGATCAACGCCCTCTACCAGGCAGGCTACACGATGAACGACATCAATCCCGACTACGTGGTCGTGGGGGAGGCCAGGAGCTACAGCCTGGCCACGGTGGAAAAGGCCGTGCGCCTAGTCCTGGGCGGGGCCCGCCTCATAGGCACCAACCCCGACCTTTCGGGGCCCGGCGAGCACGGCCTCGTGCCCGCCTGCGGGGCCCTGGTGGCCCCCATCGAGCTGGCGACGGGCCGCAAGGCCTATTTTGTGGGCAAGCCCAATCCCTTGATCATGCGCCACGCCCTGAGGACCCTGGGCGCCACCCGGGAGGTCACGGCGATCATCGGGGACCGCATGGACACCGACATTGTAGCCGGGGTCGAGGCGGGCATCGAGACAGCCCTGGTCCTCTCCGGGGTGACCACGAGGGAGGGCCTAGGCAACTTCGCCTACAAGCCCGGGATCGTCCTCGAGGGGCTCTTCGAGATCCCGATCTAGGGGTTTGAGGCTGAGGGCTCCCGCTTGGCCAGGGCGTAGTCCTTCTCGGCCATGTTGGTGACAAGGTCGAGGCTCGGGCCGTCGTGGCTCAGGAGCACAACCCTATAGCCCTTCATCCGCGTGTCCAGGAAAGCCCGGGCTTTGGCCTTGCCCATCACGCAGAGGGCCGTTGTGAGGGCGTCGTCGTAGCCTGCATCGGGCCCGAGGATAGTCACCGAGGCGATGTCGCCCGCCGTCGGCTCCCCCGTGGCGGGGTCGATGATGTGGGAGTACTCTCGGCCTGCCACCGTGTAATGCAGGTCGGTGCCACTCGTGGAGACTCCGGTGTCCCTCCCGAATATGTCCAGGTAGTTCTCCGACCTGTCCCGGGGATCGGGCATAGAGACGGCCCAGGCATTCCGGCCCTTGGCGCCCTTGTCAGGCACGTTCCTCTTGAGGAGCTGAAGGCTGCTCATGCCCAGGTTGATGTAGCCGTAGCTGTAGCCCTTGGCCCTCACGATCTCAAGGGCCTTGTCGGCCCCATAGCCCTTGGCTATGCCTCCCAGGTCGATCCTGAGGGAATAGGTTCTGCCATCCACCACGATGTCCCGGGCCTGCTTGGTGAGGTGAAAGTTTCCCGCCCTGTCCTGGCCCAGCTCCACGCTGGAAAAATCCGCAAGTCGCCGAAAGGCCTCCACATAGCGCCTCTCAGGAAGGGGAAGGCTTCCGTCGGGGTTTGCGGGCCTGTCATAGGGCATCGCCGCGCCTCCGGTCTTCCTGAATCGGGGGGAAAAGCCCCAGAGATCCACAAGGTTAGCGACCGCAGGATTGAAGGCGCCACCGGTCAAGTCATACATCGCCTTGGCCTTGGTGATGAGCCCTGCGGTGAGGGGGCTTATGGCGATGCTCTCCCCCTCCTTCGCCCCATTGAAGCGCGCGACGTCGCTGCCCGGGATGTCCATGCTGACCGCCGCATCGAGGGAGCCGAGGAGGGCGTCCACCTCCGCCCAGGTGGACTCGAAGCGATCGACAGCCCCAGGGGCAGAGAAATCATCAAATAGGAGGAGGGAGCAGACGGTGCCGAAATGCTCAAGGCTCGACTTCCGCCGAGATTCGAGGGCCGCGGGGCCCGCAAAGCCTCCGGGGCCGCAGCCTGAGGCCAGGAGGGCCAGGCAGAGCATGGCCAGGGCTGGGATGGGCGCATGGGCTATATACGGAGGGTGGTCCATTGCTATTCCGGGGCTCGGGGATGGGCCGGCCGACCGAGAAGGCGGCCGGCCGGGCTAGGAATCTTACTTGGCTATGACCCAGTTTTCCGGGTAGCCATGGTCGGTGACCGTGGTCTGGGCCTTCTCGTCGAGGGTGCCGATCACGATGGCGCACACGAATTTCAGGTTGCCGTAGGCATCGGCCTGGCCCTTGGCGTCGCCCTGCTTGTTGGCGTCAAAGCCAAAGGTGTATTTGTAGCCCTTGTCCTTGAGGTAGGCATCTTCGATGGTCATCTTCCTCGCGTCCTTGGCCGCGTACTGGGAGGTCATGTAGAAGTGGGTGCCATAGCCAAAGCTGAGGGCCGCGAGATTCACGTAGCCCGAGGCGATGCCGACATTGTAGTAGCCCCGGTCCAGCTGCTGGGCGTGCTTGCCGACGCTTACATCGGCGGGCAGGAGGCGGTCGCCAAAGACGAGGACGGTGATGGTGCCGTCATTCACTGCCTCCTTGCCCAGGACGTCGGCTTGCTGGTCGACGTTCTTGAGCACCACGAGGAGGTAGTCGGTCTTGCCCGTCGAGGTGGGGGTGAGACTGGCGAACTTCATGATGGCCTTGAGCCTCTCGTCCGTCGGGGCATTCTTGATCCCTGGCTTGAAGGAGGTCTTGACGACGGTGCGCCAGATCCCGTTGGACTGGACCCAGCCGGTGAACTGGGAGGGATCGAAGGCGGGCTTGCTGTCGAGGGCGCTGGCCTGGCTTGAGGCCGCCAGGGCAAGGATCATGGCTAGGGCCAGGGTCGGGAGATTGAGCTTTTTCATCCTGCTGTCCTTCCTTGAATGTGTGGGATCTTGGGCGGGCTACGGCCCCGGTCTTGGCTATCCAGGAGTCCTAGGCCTGCATTTTCTGAATACGTCCATTAATGCTCGATTAGAAAGCCTTGTCAACCAAAAACGGAGGATATCCCCTCCAATCCCGGGCAGCTTTCCTCGGGTTCGGATAACGCGGGACACGCAAGCCTCCCTCCCTCCTGGAAAAGAGCGAGGCCGCCGATTGGACGGCCTCGCTCCAGAGTCCTGCGGACTTGGCCCTAGGCGCTCTCGCACTCCGCGGTGTTCACGTCGGCGCTGAACTGGGAGTTGTAGATCTCCGCGTAGAAGCCGCACTTGGCGAGGAGTTCCTCGTGCCGGCCCTGCTCGACGATGTCCCCGTCCTTCATCACGAGGATGAGGTCGGCGTTCTTGATCGTCGAGAGGCGGTGGGCGATGATAAAGCTCGTCCGGTTGGCCATCAGGCTGTCCATCGCCTTCTGGATGAGGATCTCCGTGCGGGTGTCCACGGAGCTCGTGGCCTCGTCGAGGATGAGCATCTTGGGGTTGGCGATGATCGCCCGGGCTATGGTGAGGAGCTGCTTCTGGCCCTGGGAGATGTTGTTCGCCTCCTCGTTGATCACCGTCTCGTAGCCCGAGGGCTGGGCGCGGATAAAGTGGTCCGCATGGGCCATCTTCGCCGCCTCGACCACCTCGGCGTCGCTCGCCCCCGGCCGGCCGTAGCGGATGTTCTCCATGATAGTCCCGTTGTAGAGCCAGGTCTCCTGGAGGACCATCCCGAAGCAGCGCCGCAGGTCCTTGCGCGTAAAGGAGGTGGAGTCTATGCCGTCGATCAGGATCTGCCCCGAGTCCAGGTCGTAGAAGCGCATGAGGAGCTTCACCATGGTGGTCTTGCCCGCCCCGGTGGGTCCCACGATGGCGATCTTGTGGCCCCGGTCGGCGAAGGCGGAGAAGTCCTTGATGATGGTCTTCTCCGGGCTGTAGCCAAAGTGGACGTCCTTGAACTCGATGTGGCCCCGAACGAGGTCGGCGTCCGCGGGAGAGGCCGTGTCGGGCCGCTCCTCCTCCTCCTCGAGGAACTCGAAGACCCGCTCGGCCGCGGCCGCGGTCTGCTGGAGGACATTGGATATGTTGGCCAGCTGGCCCATGGGCTGGGTGAAGGACCGGAGGTACTGGATAAAGGCCTGGATGTCGCCTATCGTGATGGCCTTCTGGACCGCGAGGTAGCCGCCCAGGATGGAGATCGCCACGTAGCCCAGGTTGCCTATGAAGTTCATCATGGGCATCATGAGGCCCGAGAGGAACTGGGACTTCCAGGCGGTGCCATAGAGCTCCTTGTTGTGCCGCTCAAAGGCCTCGACGCTGCGCTTTTCCCCGTTGAAGGCCTTCATCACGGCATGGCCGCCGTACATCTCCTCGACATGGCTGTTGACCTTCCCGAGGTACTCCTGCTGGGCCTTGAAGAGCTTCTGGGACTTCTTGACGATAAAGGTGACAAAGCCCATGGAGAGGGGCATGATCACCAGGGCCACGAGAGTGAGCTTCAAGCTGATGGAGAACATCATCACGAGGACGCCGATCACGGTCGCCGCGGAGGTGATGAGCTGGGTGAGGCTCTGGTTGAGGGTCTGGTTGACCACGTCCACGTCGTTGGTGATCCGGGAGAGGACCTCGCCGTGGTTGGTCCCGTCGAAGTAGCGCAGGGGCATGCGGTTGATCTTCTCCGAGATGTCCTTGCGGAAGCGGTAGGTGATCTTGACCGAGACCCCGGACATGATCCAGCCCTGGATGTAGGAGAAGAGGGCGGAGACGAGGTAGAGGCCCAGAACCATGGCCAGGATGCCCCCGATATAGGCGAAGTCCACCTCGCCAGCGCCTGAGATCTTGCCCATGACTCCCTCGAAGAGCTTGGTGGTGGCCTTGCCCAGGATCTTGGGTCCCGCTATCGAGAAGGCCGTGGAGACCAGGGCTATGGCCCAGACCGCCATCACCGCGCCCTTGTAGCGCCCGATGTAGGAGACCAGGCGCCTCATGGTGCCCTTGAAGTCCTTGGCCTTGCCCCCGGGACCCATCATCATGCCGCCGGGGCCGCCCATGCCGGGGCCTCGGCGGGGCCCGCCCATGCCGGGGCCCATGCCTCCGGGCGCGCGGCTTCCGCCCTTATTGGTGTCGCTCATCGCAGTTCCTCCTCGGATAGCTGGGAGGTGGCGATCTCCCGGTAGGTCTCGCAGCTCTCCATGAGCCTCTCATGGGTGCCGATGCCCACGATCTGGCCCTCGTCGAGGACCACTATCTGCTCGGCCGCCCTCACCGTGGACACCCTCTGGGTGACGATGATCACCGTCGAGCCTCCGGTCTCGTCCTTGAGGGCCTGGCGGAGGGCGGCGTCGGTCTTGAAGTCCAGGGCGGAGAAGCTGTCGTCGAAGATGTAGATGGGAGGGCGCTTCACGAGGGCCCGGGCTATGGAGAGCCTCTGCTTCTGGCCGCCGGAGACGTTGGCCCCTCCCTGGGAGATCGGGGCCTCCAGGCCCTCGGGTTTGGATGCCACAAACTCCGCGGCCTGGGCTATGCGCAGGGCCCCCTCGAGGGCCTCGGGGCTGGCCCCCTCCTCGGCGTAGCGGAGGTTGGAGCCTATGGTCCCCGAGAACAGGCTGGCCTTCTGGGGGACATAGCCGATCCTGTCCCGGAGCTCAGCCTGGCGGAGCTCGCGGACGTCTATCCCGTCCACGAGGAGGGCTCCTGCGGTCACGTCGTAGAAGCGGGGGATGAGGCCCACAATGGATGACTTGCCCGAGCCCGTGGCGCCTATGATGGCCGTGGTCTCTCCCGGCCGGGCGGTGAAGCTGATCCCGTGGAGGACATCCTCCTCGGCCCCGGGATATCGGAAGGAGACATCCCGGAACTCCACGGTCCCCTTGAAGTCGGGGCCAAAGTTCCGGGGCTCGGCGGGGTCGACCACGGAGGGCTTGGTCTCGAGGACATCGGCGATGCGGTTGGCCGAGACCTCGGCCCGGGGCAGCATGATGAACATCATGGACAGCATGAGGAAGGACACGAGGATCTGCATCGCGTACTGCATGAAGGCCATCATGTCCCCGACCTGCATGGCCGACTGGGCCACCTGGTGGGAGCCGATCCAGATGATGAGGAGGGAGACCCCGTTCATGACGAGCATCATCACGGGCATCATCACCACCATCACGCGGTTGATGAAGAGCATGTTGCCCGTCAGGTCCTTGTTGGCCCCGTCAAAGCGCGCCTCCTCGTGCTCCTGCATGTTGAAGGCCCGGATGACCATCATGCCCGAGAGGCTCTCCCGGCTCACGAGGTTGAGCCGGTCCGTGAGCTTCTGCATCAGCCTGAAGCGGGGCAGGGCCACCTTGAAGACGCCGAAGATGAGGAGGGAGATGATCCCCACGGCCAGGGCGATGACCCACCACATGGAGGAGTCCTTGGCCATGGCGCGGATGACGCCCCCGATGCCGATGATAGGCGCGTAGAAGACCATCCGTATGAACATGACCACGACCATCTGCATCTGCATCACGTCGTTGTTGGTGCGGGTGATGAGGGAGGCCGTGGAGAAGGTGTCGAATTCCCTCTGGGAAAAGCCCTCGACCTTGGTGAAGACCGCCGTGCGCAGGTCCCGGGAGAAGCCCGCGGCCACCCGGGCCGAGATGAGGCCCACGAGGACCGTCGCCACCGCCCCAAGGAGGGTGAGGAGGAGCATCATGCCCCCGATCCTGAGCATGTAGGCGGTCTGGAGGGCGCCCTCATCGATGCCCAGGGCGAGGTACTCGGCCTTGATCTCCTGGGCCGCGGCCTGGATGGTCATGGAGGGGCCAAGGGAGGCCGTCCTTGAGTCCATCCGGGCGCCCAGGGCCTGGCGCTGGGCCGGGGGCAGCTGCTTGAGCAGGGCAAAGAGGTCGCTGCCCTCCGGGAGGCTGGGCATGCCCAGGGCCGTGGCGGCCCTGGGGTCGGCGGCGAGCTTCTCGATGGCGGCTAGTCCGAGGAAGGCCTTGGCGAGGCTAGGCTCGATGGCGGCCCTCTCGGCCTTGTCTATCTTCCTGAGGATATAGAGCCCTTCAGCGGGGGCGGCCGGATAGCGACCCGCCTTGGCCTTGTATAGCTCCGAGCCCGGGAGGGCAAGCTCGTAGTCGGCGGCCACCCGGGCGGCCAGGGTCTCGTCCAGGAAAAGGCCGAGCCTGTCCATCGTGGCGGGGCTAAGGGCCTCGGGCACGGCGCCCTCGACTCCCCCCTGCTGTATGCCCACGTTGACAATCCGGGACATGTAGTCCGGCAGGGCGAGGTCGCAGTTGGCCTGGCCGTAGAGGAGGGCTATCGCCGCCAGAATCAGGCCCAGGTAGGGCCCAAAATACCTGATAAGTCGCTTCATCAGTCCTTGTTCTCCTTGAGCAGGAAATCGTCGACCTCCGAGAGGAGGCCTACGAGGGCCAGGCTTTTTTCCCGGCCCAGGTGCCGGGCCAGGCTTCCCATCTTTTCGATATAGGGGTGGCGGGCCTTGTCGAGGAGCCTCGAGCCCTCGGGGGTCAGGCTGACCCGGACAACCCGCCGGTCCTGGGGATCCATGGTCCTGGCCACGAGGCCCCGGGTCTCGAGGTCAGTCACAATCTGGGTGACACTGGAGGCTGTCACCCCCAGGCTCGAGGCTATGTCGGAGACCCTGAGCCCCGAGCCGTCGGGAGGGCCGAGCTTCCGGATCCTGGACATGACAAAGAATTGGGCTGGCCTATGGGCGTTGCCAAAATGGCGGTGCATCAAGCCGTGGAGGCTACGGCTAAATTGGGTGCAGGCTTCCATCAAAGCCTTGGTGATTTCCTCGTCCTCTGTCATTTACCCTCTTGGGCTTCATAATATTAATTAAGAAGCTAAAATATTTGTGGGTTAAGCTATTGAGAAGGGAGGGTTCGTGGCAAGGGTCCGGGAAGCGAATTTATCGCTTCGTAATCTGATATCGGTGCTACCGAAATTGTGTTTGCCCAGGGGACGAGTTTCGGAGGCAGCTTGTTTCAAATATTGAAATCACACTCCAGCATTCAATATTGACAGGGTCGATGACCATGCTAGAATGAATAGCAAACGAGGGAGGAATTCTATGATTATTCTATTGGCTGACGCCTTTGCGCCGGATCTGCCCGGTAGGCTCGCGCCCTTTGGCGAGGTCTCCCAGGACCTGGCCAGGGTCTCCGAGGCCGAGGTCATTATCGTCCGCTCCAAGACCAAGGTCGACAAGGCCATGATGGATGCGGCACCCAAGCTCAAATATATCATCCGCGGCGGAGTCGGGGTGGACACGATCGACGTGGAGTACGCCAAGGCCAAGAATGTGGCCGTGGACAATACGCCAGAGGCCTCGAGCCTGGCCGTGGCCGAGCTGGCCTTTGCCCTGATGATCGCCATGCCCTCCCACATCTGCGAGGCCGACGCCTCCATGAAGGCCGGCAAGTGGCTCAAGAAGGACCTCGAGCGCACCGAGCTGTCCGGCAAGACCCTGGGCCTCGTGGGCTATGGCCGCATAGCCCGGGAGCTCGCCTCCAGGGCCACGGCCTTTGGGATGAAGGTGATCGCCTACGACAAGTATGTGGACAAGGCCGAGGGCGCCCGCATGACGAGCCTGGACGAGGTCCTCTCGGCCTCGGACTACATTTCCCTCCATACCCCCCTCACGGACGAGACCAAGGGCATGATCAACACCGCGACCATCGCCAAGATGAAAAAGGGCGCCCGGATCATCAACACCTGCCGGGGCCAGGTTATCGTCGAGGACGATGTGGCCCGGGCCCTTGCCGAGGGCCGCCTAGGCGGCTACGCGACCGATGTCTACAACAAGGAGCCGCCCGAGGGCTCGCCCCTCCTCGCGGCCCCCCGGGTCGTCCTCACCCCCCACCTCGGGGCCTCGACGGAGGAGAACCTCCTCCGCCTAGGCGACTCCATCGTGGCCCGGATGAAAAAGTACACCGGGAAATAAGAGAAGAAACTCTCAAGGAATTTACCACGGAGACACGGAGAGCACGGAGGCAAGAAGCTCTCCATGATTTTTTGCATGGTAGGATGTGTTGCAGGGGAATCGAGGGAATCTCGGAAGACATACCTTCCCTCCCGAAACTTTCTTTCCCGATCCCGCTTCCCTCTCCGTGTCCTCCGTGCCTAACGCTACGCTAGGCTTCGCCCCGTGGTGAATGATACAATTGTTTCTAAAGGAGCCAATTATGAAGCGAGTGATCAACTATAGCGCAGGGCCCGCGGGCATACCCCTCGAGGTGCTGGAGCAGGCCCGGGACGAGATGCTGGACTGGAACGGGACGGGCTGCTCGGTGATGGAAGTCTCCCACCGGGGCAAGGAGTACGACGCCCTCCACCACGAGACCATGGATCTCTTCCGCGAGCTGGCCGGGATGGGCAAGGACTGGAACGTCCTCTTCTGCACCGGCGGGGCCTCGACCCAGTTTCTCATGCTCCCCATGAACTATCTTGGCGAAGGGAAGCAGGCTGACTACATCGTGACCGGCAACTGGTCCAAGGCCGCCGTCAAGGAGGCCAAGCGCTTTGGCAAAATCACCCACCCGGCCAACATGGAGCTCGAGGGCGAGGTTTTCAAGACCATCCCCAAGCAGGGAGAACTGCAGCTCAATCCCGCCGCCGAGTATGTCCACTACACGAGCAACAACACGGTCTGCGGGACCGAATGGTTCTACACCCCGGACACGAAGGGCAAGCCCCTCGTGGCTGACATGTCCAGCGACATCTTCTCCCGGCCCATGGAATTCGGCAAGCACTCCATGATCTACGCCGGGGCCCAGAAGAACCTTGGCCCCTCGGGAGTGACCGTGGTGGCCATCAAGGACGAGTTCCTGGCCACGGCCCTGGATGACCTGCCCACGATGATGTCCTACAAGATCTTCAAGGACAAGGACTCGATGTTCAACACCCCGCCCTG
Source organism: Spirochaetota bacterium (assembly GCA_029778945.1). GTDB lineage: Bacteria > Spirochaetota > Spirochaetia > Treponematales > Rectinemataceae > JANYKC01. The sequence goes on along the minus strand of JAKPBN010000287.1, from coordinate 5,522 downwards.
CTTCTCCATCTACATCCTCAACCTGACGATGAAGTGGCTCAAGAAGAACGGCGGCCTCGCCGCGATGGGCAAGGTCAACGACGCCAAGCAGAAGGCCCTCTATACGGCCATCGACGGCTCCAAGGGCTTCTACACCGGCCTTGCGGACAAGGACTCCCGGTCCTGGATGAACATAACCTTCAAGCTTCCCAGGCCCGAGCTGGACGATCTCTTTGTGAAGGAGGCCAAGGCCGCGGGCATTGTCCAGGTCAAGGGCTACCGCTCCATGGGCGGGATCCGCCTCTCGGCCTACAACGCGGTGAGTCTCAAGGACGTGGAGACTACGGTCGGCTTTATGCAGGATTTCCAGAAAAAGAATGGCTAGCTAAGCCTTGCCGGGCAAGCCCGGCAGCAGACCTGGGCCGCCCGATTCGGGCGGCCCTTTTATCTTGCCGGGGCCAGGAAATCCGTGGGGCTGGGGCAAATTGTGCTTTCGTCCTTGGAAAGGCGGGTATATCCTTAATCCCATGGATAATGTGAACAGGGCCGGCGGCCGGGGTTCGGCATGAGCCTGGATATCCGGACGGCCGTGATAACCGCGGCCGGCGTCTACCTGGTGATCGCCCTGGTCTTCCTGTTTTCCAACCGGAAAAAGGAGCGGCCCTTTCCGGGGGAAGGCCATTGGGCCCTGGGTTTCGGCCTGATCTTCCTCTCCCAGGTGCTGATTGGCCTGCGGGGCATGGTCCCCCCGGCCATCTCCATCATAGTTGGCAATATCCTGGCGGTCCTAGGCATAGCCGGCCTGGCCGCGGGAACGGAGATCTTCCTGGGGAGGAAGCCGGCCCTGGCCCTGTATGGGGCCCTGACCGCCCTGGCCTTTGTGGTCTTTGTCGCCTTTGGCTATGTCCACCCGGACGCCCTCTGGAGGGTCCTGGGGATGAACCTGGCCATAGCGTCGATCCTGATCGCCTGCGGCCTGCGGATCCGCCATCACACCATCAAGGACCTGGAGGATAAGGCGAGGTGGACCTCGGCCCTCCTCCTGTTGATCGCCTTCCTCTTCCTGGCCAGGACCGCCATGCTCCCGCAGGTAAACCGGGCCAATTGGCTCTTCTCCGGCTGGCCCGAGGCGGCGATCCTTATTGTGCTCACCGCCAGCTTCCAGGGCCTGGCCTTCCTCTATAGCCGCCTCGTGGCCCTCCGCCTCAGGGGGGAGCTCGACGAGTCCCTGGCAGAGCGGGAATTCCTCCTTAGGGAGATGCACCACCGGACCAAGAACGAGCTGGCCCTGGTCCAGAGCATCCTGCGGCTCGAGTCCGCCGACGCCTCCGCCCTTCCTGGCCTGGCCGAGCGCCTCGAGGTGGTGGGCGCCCGGGTCAGGTCGATTGGCCTCGTCCATGACAGCCTTGGCCGCCTGGCGGCGGGCAGCCAGGTCCGGCTCGACGACTACCTGAGGCTTGTGGCCGAGAGCCTCTCCACGGCGGACAACCATCGGCATATCGACAAGGACCTGGCCCCCCTCTCGATCGATTCCCGGCGGGCCGTCTCGGTCGGCCTGGTGGTCACCGAGCTCTGCCTCAACTCCCTCCTCCATGCCTTTCCCGACGGCCGGCAGGGCCGGGTGCTTATCAGCCTGGCCCAAAAGGACGGGCTGATCACCGTGGGAGTCCGGGATGACGGGGTGGGCTTTGAGGCGGGGCACGAGAAAAAGGGCTTCGGCTCCCTCCTCGTGGAGAGCCTGGCCGCCCAGCTGCGGGGCAGCCTGGTCCGGCAATCGGGACCTGGCCCGGGCACGGGCTACGAGCTGGTCTTTCCCCTGGTCGAATCGGCCTAGCCTTCTCCTAGGCTTCCCTGCCATTGAGGAGGCCTAGGAGGGCCTCGGCCCGGGCCTTCAGCTTGACCATGGCACTTTGGGTTTCCCCGACAAATCGGTTGTCCTCAGGCCGGCCGACCACGGCCTCCTCCTCGGCCAGGCTCCGGAAGGTAGCCTTGCGGAAGGGGTTGTCGTGGTCCTTTTTGCGGGAGCGGTAGACTCCCTCGCCGACCCTTTGGGTGAGGGCGGCAAAGTCCTCCAGCTGGCCCGCCAGATCCCTGGCCTCGAGCTCGAGGGGGGACTTGCCGGCCAGGTAGGCCAGGCAGGCCCAGGCGTGCCTTGCCTTGGCCCTGGGGTAGGCCGAGGCAAGGCTCCGGTACTCACCGTGCATCTCCCGCCAGGTCGGTATCTCACCCCGGCTTGCCCGGGCCAGGAGGGCGTCCAGGTCCTCCAGGGGTACGAGCTGGCCCCCCAGGTTTTCCCAGGCCTCCTGGCGCGCCGGGGCGGCGAGGCGATCCCTTAAGGCGGTGAAGGCCTTGCTGGCCTTGGAGCCGGCCTCGGCCAGCGGCTTGATGTCCGAGGCGGCCACATCCTCGAGGAGGGCGGTGATGCCATACCAGAGGAGCATCTCCCGATAGGCCACCCAGGACTCTCGGGGCTTTCTGACCACCGTGGGCCTGCGGGAATTCTCGATCCCCGAGGCGCGGAGCTCCACCGCAAGGTCGTTCCGGCCCGAGGCCAGGGCCTCGTGGCCGGCCTTTCGGGCCTCGGCGGAGGCGTCCCCGAGGAGGGCCTGGCCCAGCCAGGTCTCGAGGAGGCCCAGGGCGGTGATCACCTCCTCCATGGCATCCGGGGCAAAGGGCGAGTACTCGATCAGGAGGTCCTTGTTGACCCGGAGGTCCCGGCTCCTGAACTTGCCCTCGTTGCGCAGGAGGGCATAGAGGTCGTGGGTCCACCAGAAGGCGGGCATCAGGACCAGGCGGTCGCGGGTCCTGTCGTCGTCCACCAGGCAGAAGGGCAGGGGGAGGTTGATCTCGTTGCGGTAGTCCCCCTTGGCGAGGAGGCAGTAGGAGGCGAAGCGGGAGGAGTGCTTCACCGAGGTCGAGAGGCCGGGCCAGAAGCCCCGGCCCGCCTCGATCTCGCCGTCGTTGGCGCGGCTGTTGTGGTTCGAGCCGATGGTGGCCCCGGCCGCCATGTTCGACTGGCCCCGCACGAGGCTTGCGATGAGGAAGCTCGTGTTGTGGTGCTGCTCGTGGGCGGGGAAGATGAGGTTGTTGAGGATCTCGCAGCAGGAGACCGTGGAGTTCTCCCCCAGGACCGAGTGGATGAGGCGGGCCCCGTACTTGAGGGAGGAATTGTCCCCCATCACAAAGCGCACGGCCTTGACCCCGTAGAAGGCCCGGCAGCCATAGCCGACGATGCCGTTGACGAGCTCGACCCCCTCCCCGATCTGGGTGCGGGCCTCCTCGCTCGAGTTGATCGTGAGGTTCTTGAGCTTGTTGGCGCCCTTGATGTAAGCGCAGGGCCCTATGGCCACATCCTTGATGATGCGGTTGGACTTGAGGACCGAGCCGGCGCCGATCGTCCCATAGCGGCCCCGCCTCAGGTCGAACATGGATTCCGTCATGGCGGTAAAGGCCGCGAGGAGGGCCTTGTCCCCCCGCCTGCGCGCCCAGAGGTAGGCGTCGGCGGCGAGCATCCCGTCAAAGGGCAGGACCGAGCGGCCCCCGGCCTCGTTCATCAGGTCAAGCCTGATCCTCAGGTCCTCGGCCTCTCCCTCCATCACGAGGCCCGAGCCGAATTTGGCGTGGTTGGAGCACTCCATCTCGTCGTTGTTGAGGAGGATGCAGCCGTCTCCCACGATGTAGTGGGCAAGGTAGGCCGAGTCGAGGATGGCGCAGTTGTCCCCTATGTCGCAGGCCGAGAGGCGGCTGTTGTAGATGCCCACGGGCACCCTCGTGTCGTGGTGCTCGAGGACGGCCCGTTCGATGCGGCCCAGGCGCACGAGGCCCGCGAAGGCGCAGTTTTTCACGAGCTCGGGGGTGAAGGGATCGGTGACGAGGAGGTCGTTCCAGTCCCTGCAGGTGTTGGAGTTCTTGACCAGGGCCTCGATCTCGTAGGGCCTGAGTCTGCGGTAGGACGAAGGCGTTCGCCCAAGGGCGAGGAGCTGCCTGTCCCGTATCCTGTATTCATCCTCTCCGGGACCTAGATACTCTGGTGGGACAAAGCCGAGGCCCATGGATTCTTCAGCGAGCAATTTTATGTCGTTCATGGATTTACCATGATCCTAGCCCGTCCGGGAGGGGATCGCAAGTAGTCCCGCTTGACAAAGCGCTCGGCTTTGGGACATGGTACCTCAATGAATTTTGCCGAGTATGCCGTGGAAGAGAGACTCGTCTCCGACGCGGAGCGAGTGGCCTTCGGGGCCTTTTCCTCAATGGTTTCCGCAGGCTCTGCCCAACACAGGGGAGACGCCGCGATCGCCTTTGCGGACATCCTCGGCAATCCCGGCGAGATGCGCCAGTACGTCCACGGCTCCTCGGCGGAGCGCCTCGCCCGCATCGATCGCCTCCTCAAGATCTTCCGGGAAAACGTCGAGCTCCTTGTCCACAAGACCTGGGTCGAGAAGTCCGACGAGAAGCGCAAGGAAAAGCTCCTTGAGGAGCTTGCGGCTTTTGAGCGGGAGTTTCGGGACGGCACGGTGGTGCCGGCCTTCAAGCGCTTTGTCGCCCTCGCCCGCTCCATTGCCCACCTCCTCTTTGGGGTCCAGAGCCGGGCCGATGATTTCCTCCTCTACTGTTTCCGGATCGACCCCAAGCTGGGCCTTTTCTTCTGGTATGTGGGTGAGCTGGAAGCCCAGTCCAGGGAGGAATCGGGCTCGGGCAACCGGATTTCCGAGGAGCTTCTCACCCTCGAGACCCTGGTCGGCATCTATATCCTCTCCAGCTTCTAAAAGCCGCTAGGTTTTACCCCATCCATCTTTATTTTCTCAAAACTTGAAGAAAATCTCTAAAGTGCTATAGTTCTAGAGGCAGTCCTCTTTTGCAGGAAATAGGAGTCCCATGCACCTCGGTCGCCTGGCGTCCTCCCTCTGTCTCGTCCCCCTCGGCTTTGCGGGCCTGTCCCTCGCCGGCTGGTCCACGGGAAACCTCGGCCTAGCTTCCTTTCTCTCCGGCGGAAAAGCTATGGCTCCCCTTTCTGCCCTGGCCTTTGGCGTCCTTGGCCTAGGCCTTTTCCTGGAATCCTTTATCCGAGGCAAGTCCGGCAGGATCCTCGCTCTTACCACCGCCGTCCTGGGCCTGGCCTGCTCTCTGGTCGCCTTCCGGGACTTGGCTTCCTCGGGCCCCTTTGTCCAGGTCTCCCTCATTCCCTCGAGCCTCGCCCCGAGCCTAGCCTGGCCCAACGATGGCAGGACCTCCCTCCTGACCGCCGCCTGTCTAGCCCTGGTGGCCCTGTCCCTCCTCCTCCAGGCTTGGGGGGGGGCAGTCCCCCGGGCCACGGCGGGCTCTATCCTGGGCCTTGGGGTCGCCTTGGGGGGCCTTGCTACCCTCGTGGGCTTCCTGGATGGCCAGCCCCTCCTCCAGGGCGCCATCTCCCTCCCTAGCGGCTTTTGCCTGCTTTTCCTGGGAAGCGCGGCCTGCCTGGGCGCCGGGGCAAGGGCCTGGCCGGTCCGCCTCTTTATCGGTCCCGCTATCGAGGCCAGGATGCTGCGGGCCGTCCTTCCCCTGAC
>JAKPBN010000265.1 GCA_029778945.1 Spirochaetota bacterium | reverse complement strand
GGCCACGGACATGAAAAAGGCGGATGCGGTTGCGGCAGCCACGATCGGCCCCAGGATGCCATTTCCCGGAAAATGTGGGCCGATGCACTGAGGATCGCCGTCAGCAGCCAGAACCGCAAAACGATCACCGACCATGCCGGCCGCTGCCGCAAATTCTGGGTCTACGAGATCCGCGGGAACAAGGTCGACAACAAGACCCTGCGCGAACTGACGCTGGAACAGACGCTGCATTCGGCGCAATTGGGGGACGACCATCCGCTCGACGACGTCCACGTGATGATTACCGCCGGGATGAGCCCGTTCCTGTACCAGCGCCTTCAGCGCGGCGGCATCAAGCCGTTCGTGACCGAGGAAACCGATCCGGACACGGCCGTCCAGATGCTGCTGGAGAAAGTGGCGCACGCCTGAGCGGTCGGGCGCCGCAAATGACGACGGGGACCGAAGTCCCCGCCAGGGGGCTTTCTCGGGAAGCCTGGCTGTTCGGGCAGCAGGGCTGCAGGAACCCAGGGAGGCAACCCAGCCGGCCTTGTTCCAGAGGGCGCAGCCGCCCGAGGTCTCCGTGAGCTCCCCGTGGTGGCGCCGGATCTCGGCCATGAGGGGGCTCTCCAGGGCCTTGGCGAGGCCGCCCGACTCGGCGCTGGTGTCCGAGAAAGGCGCAAAGGGGCAGGCCTCGAGGCGGCCATCGGCGGCCAAGTGGATAAAGCCCCGGCCGGCCGCGAGGCAGCCGCCGTAGGCCTCCTCGTCCCCGGGGAGGATCACCACGGGGTAGGGCAGGGCGGCAAAGCCGGGTCGGGTGAGGAGGCGCTGCTTCTGCCCAGGGCTGAGGACGAGCTGGGCCGTGCCCGGGCTGGCGGGGACAAACTCGATCAGGAAGAGGACGCTGATCCCGGCCTTGCCCAGGGCCGCCAAGTAATCCGGAGAGAGGACGAGGTCGGCGTTTTCCGAGTTAAGGGTAACCGAGGCCCCAAAGAGGGCCCCCCGGCTCCGGAGGGCCTTCATCCGGTCCAGGACGGCCTTGTGGATTCCCTGGCCCCGGCGGGCGTCTGTATCCCCCTCCTCGCCCTCGATGGAGAGGACGGGGACCAGGGAGGACGAGGCCGCGAGGTCCATAAAGGACTCATCCATCAGGGTGCCGTTAGTAAAGACCGGGAGGAGTAGTCCCTTCATGCGGCTCGTGGCCTCGAGGAGGCTCCGGCGCATCAAGGGTTCCCCACCGGCGAGGAGGAGCGTGCCCACTCCTAGGTCGACGGCCTCCTCAAATAGGCCGAGGAAAGCCTCGTCGGAGAGTTCGGGGGCGGACCCGGGACGCAGGGCCTTGGAGTAGCAGCCGACGCAGTCGAGATTGCATTTTCTTGTGATGCTCGTGATAAGGATCGGGGGAACGACGAGGCCGGCCTTGGCGGCCCGGCGCCGCCTCATGGCCTGGCGGCGCTGGAAGAGGGCTGCCTCGAGGAGGCGCAAAGGACGCTTGTGCCCACCGGCCCCTCTTCTCAGGGCATGAAAAAAACCTAAGATACGGCTGTCAAAAAGGCTTTCGGATTCCACTCTCTCTCCTCCCTTGGAAAGGGGCCCTTGGAGCACGGCGCCATCCTCCCGCGGATTATCGAGAGT
>JAKPBN010000257.1 GCA_029778945.1 Spirochaetota bacterium | reverse complement strand
CAGGCCAGCGCCAGCCCCGGCCTCCATCAACCTTGGGGTCCTGCCCAACCTCACGGCGGGCATCTTCTCCTCCGGGACGGACCGGAACATCTCGATAAACCTCGTGGCGGGCTCCTCGGCCTCGGTCTCCGGCGTGGAGCTGGCGGCCCTCTGGAATTCCGACTCCCGGGACGTCTCCGGCCTCCAGGCCGCCGGCCTGGGCAACATAGTCGCGGGCGACGTCAATGCCTTCCAGGTCTCCGGAGTGGCCAACTGGGCTGGACGGGATGTGCGAATCTCCCAATTGGCAGGATTAGCCAATGTGGCCGGAGGAGGGGTCTCGGGGGCCCAGGTGGCCGGCCTGGGAAACATAGCCGGGCTCTGGGACGGCCGGACCGAGCTTGTGGACGGCTCCAGGTCCCTCCGGGGCGTCCAGGTGGCCGGGGGAGCCAACTTCTCCGCCAACGGCGTCGAGGGCCTCCAGCTGGCCGGGGGAGTCAACTGGTCCAGGTCCAAGGTCTCCGGGGTCCAGATCGCGGGGGGCTTCAACTATGCCCCCGAGGTCTCCGGGGTCCAGGCCGGCACGGTCAACTCCGCCGGAAGCGTCGCGGGCAGCCAGCTTGGCCTGGTCAACATAGCCGGGACCGTCAAGGGGAGCCAGATAGGCCTCGTCAACATAAGCGAGAGGATGTACGGCATCCCCTTAGGCCTCATCTCCATCGAGACGGACGGGGTCAAGGCCTTCGAGGCCATGGTGGGAGGGGCCTGGGACTCCCTGGGCCTGGTCTTCAAGCTGGGGACCCGCCATACCTACAACCTGGTCGAGGCGAGCTGCTCCTTCGGCTCCGATCCGGCCCTCTGGACCTTTGGCCTAGGCATGGGGGCGAGGCTGGGCGCCAAGCCGCTATTTCTCGATTTAGACCTGGCCGCCCGGGTGGGCATCTCCTCGGCCACGGCCTGGACGGACTTCTATTCCCTGGCCCCCAGCCTTGAGGGCCGGGTCCTCCTGGGCCTTTCCCTGGGCAAGTCGGCCGTTGTGGCCGGAGGCTTTATCGACCTTGCCCTCCCCCAGGACTCCTCGGGCTACCTCGACGCCCTCCGGAACGGGACCGGGGTCAAGACCGGCATTATCGTGGGAGTCCAGCTCTAGGCCAGAGTAGCTAGCAGAGGCTTGTGGATATAAAGGGATTGTCGGAAAATGCACGCCGCGGAGACACGGAGGCACGGAGACCACAGAGGAAGAAAGGGCAGCAAAAGAGAAAATGAATGATGGCGTTGTTTGTATAAATTATAAATACATATCAATACCGCATTCCATATCTGATATCGCTTCCCTCTACTCCGTGCCTGCGCGCTGCGATAAGCTAAGCTCGGTGTCTCCGCTGCAAAACATTCCTGTTGGACAAGCTCCTACCTTTTATTTAATGCCACCAAGATTGTGTATGGATGGGACTAAGCTATTTCCCTGTATTTAATAAGTCGCAGGATAGGCTTCTTGTATCGTAAAGGAACCTAGGTCGAATCCGGCACAAGCAATGGACCGGTCAGCCCCCTCCCAGCCAGAAACGCACTCTTGGTTGCACTACCGGGACTAGCATTCTCTCCCGGCGGCGGCGAAGCTCGCCGTGCCCGGCTAAAATGCGACAGGGACTTCCTCATTGGAAGCCCCTGTCTTCAAATCCTCAACTGGTATTGCCACCTGCCTTGCAGCGCGGGTAACCGCGCCCCTAAAACCGCTTTCCCGAGGGAGGGACAAGCTTTCGCCCGGAACGAAAGCTTTCCCTCCCCGGATCCTAGAATTTCAGGCCCAGGTACCAGCGGGTGTAGGTGGTAAAGCTCGCGTCAAAGAGGCTTCCGTCCCGGCGCCAGCCGGTCTTGAGGCCCGCAGGCAGGCTGGAGGCGCCGCCTACATCGAGGTCCATCACAAAGCCACCCACGAGGGAAAGGCGGCGGGAGAGGGGGAGTCCCAGGCGGAGGCGGAGCTCGGGCCAGGAGGGGGCAAAGGATCCCGACCAGGCCTGGCCGGCCCTCTCGGCCTCGTACATCGCCTGGAGCTCCTCGCCGATCTCCTGGGCCGCGAGGATCTCAAGGTCTAGCCAAGGCGCGTGGCCGTGGCCGCCCAAGCGGGTCCCCAGGCCGGCGGCGACCACGAGGCCGATGGGGCTTGTGCCCAGGCTGCCCGTGGGCAGGCCGGCGCCCAGGATTGTGTAGAGGAAGCGGGAGCCGTTTTGCCAATAGGCCCAGCTAGAGTCGGACTGGGGCTCGTAGAGGAGGCCCAGGCCGTTGACCCCGTCCTTGGCGATGTTGACAAGGCCAATCTGGAA
>JAKPBN010000253.1 GCA_029778945.1 Spirochaetota bacterium | reverse complement strand
CTCAAGCGGGGGATCTATGTGTCCCGCAAGGACAGGTACGAGGGCCTCACCCTTACGACCTTCGATATCCGCATGAAGGAGCCCAACCGGGAGCCGGTGATGGATATGCCCGTAATGCATACCCTCGAGCACCTGGGAGCGACCTTCCTGAGGAACGATCCGGTCTGGGGAAGCCAGGCCGTCTACCTAGGCCCCATGGGTTGCCGCACGGGGATCTACGTAATCCTGGCCGGGGATAGGTCGAGCGAGGAAGTCCTCCCCCTATTCCGGAATATCTTCTCCAAGATCGTGGCCTTTGAGGGAGATATCCCCGGCGCGCAGCCGGCGGAATGCGGCAACTGGAGGGAACACAACCTGGACATGAGCAAATGGGAGGCCAAGAAATTCCTCTCCGAGGTCCTGGCCAATCCGGGCAAGGACAACCTCCATTATCCCGAGGCCTAGGCTTTAGGGGCGGTCAGTCCTTGCGGCTTTCCGTATCGAGGCCCTCGATAGCGAGGCCATCGCTGACGAGGCAGTCTAGCTGGTCCCGGAAGTCCTCGACCTCGGAGATCCAGAAGGCCCGGCCGCCCCAGTCGGGGAATTCCCGCCTAAACCAATAGTCCTGGCGTTGCCTTGCCCTCCAGCAGAGGAAGTAGAGCATCCGCAGGATTCTAAGGGACTCGATGGCCCCATAGCTGGCCGGATCGAGAAAGGAAAATTCCTCATAGCCCTCCGTGAGCAGGCCGAGTTCCCGGCCGCACTCGTCCCGGCGGCCCGGGAGGAGGAGCCAAAGATCTTGGACTGCCGGCCCCTGGACCATGTCGTCGAAGTCGACGAGGACGAGGCCCCGGCCGGGCCGGTCGAGAATGTTGCCCCGGTGGAGATCCCCATGGATCCGCTGGAGGGGAAGGCCCCCAAGACGGCTCTCGACAAGACTTAGGCCCTTGCTCGCCAGGTCCTCGAATTCCGAGCGAGATTCCGGATGGACAAGTTGGGCATCCAGGAGCTCCCGGAGATAGGCCCGGCCGAGGCTGGCATCGAGGGTCAGGCGATGCGGGGATGGGCGCTTTTTTCCGACTCCGTGGAGACGACCCACGAGGGAGCCAAGGCGCAGCCAATCCTCCTCGGTCTCGGGCTCAAAATTCCTTCCCCCGGACTTGGGAAAAAGGGCCAGGAAGAATTCCAGCTCCTCTCCGTCCCGGCCCTCGAGGCCCACCTCGGAGAGGGTCGAGCCCTCGGGGTCTTTGACGGGCAGGACGACGGGGAGCTCGGCGGCCGCGCAGTCCTCCAGGAATTCATGCTCCTCGAGGATCGCCTCCCGGGTCCAGCGGCCAGGCCGGTAGAACTTGACTACCCAGCCCCCACCCTCGGAATCCCGCAGTCCATAGACCCGGTTGACATAGCTTGGGTAGACCTGGACTGAGCCATCGAGGTCGAGGCCGTAGGCGGCCTCCACGGCCGAGGCGGCTGTCTCCGGGGAAAGCATGTCAAAAGCCGATCCCGCCATGACCCACCTCTTTTGCGGCCCTAGGTCCGCTGGCCGAGCATAGTCCCGGGCGCATTGCCTTGGGAAGCCCCGATGGCCCATTATGGAGCCATGGCACACGGGACTATCGCCTATGACTTCACGGGATCCAGGGTACTTGTCACCGGCTCGACCGGAGGCCTTGGGGCCGCCCTCTGCCTGGCCTTTGCCCAGGCCGGGGCCAGCCTCGTCCTACACT
>JAKPBN010000213.1 GCA_029778945.1 Spirochaetota bacterium | reverse complement strand
AGGCGTCCAGGAGGCCTTCCCGGAGGAGGAGCTCCGGGCTCAGGAGGAGCTCGTTGCCCGCAAAGCTCGAAAAGGGGGCATAGGGGGAGTCCCCGTAGCCTGTGGGGCCTAGGGGCAGGACCTGCCAGAGGCCCTGGCCGGCCCGGGCTAGCTCGCCCAGGAAGGCCAGGGCCTGGGGGCCCAGGTCGCCTATCCCATAGGGCCCGGGCAGGGAAGTCGGATGGAGGAGGATGCCTCCGGTACGGGTCATCAGCATGGGCCTAGTATAGTCCAATAAACCGGTTAAATGAAGCACTTATTGGGCGATTGCCCCAGCCTTTAGGGGGAATTTTTAGCCTGATTCTTGCGGTAGAACCATAGTTCCCTAACCGTCGGGATCGCCATCTAGCTTGCATAAACCAAAGTACTGGGTTTAGACTGGGCCAGTAATTGTTAGAGATTCATTAAGGAGGTATCATGAAGAAAGCGTTTGTGGCGATTGCCCTGATTGCCCTCATCGCGGCCCTAGGTTTCGCCGCCCCCGGTGACACCCAGATCGCCGTTGTCCACTTCAACGATATGCACGGCCATGCCCTTCCCTTCGCCGACCATGGCGCGGTCAACGTCTCCGGCATCCCGGCCATCACCACCCTCGTCGGCCAGACCCGGGCCCAGTTCGACAACACCCTCGTCCTTGACGCCGGCGACTTTGACACCGGCCGCCCCGAGTCGGACTTCTTCAAGGCCGAGCCCATGATCGTCGGCTACAACCTCCTGGGTGTCGATGCCTCCATCCTGGGCAACCACGAGTTCGACAACGCCAACACCGTCCTGGCCCAGCAGAAGGCCCTGGCCGAATTCCCCCTCCTGTCCGCGAACGTGAAGAAGGACGGGAAGCTCATGGCCGACGCCCCCTACGTCATCAAGACCTACAATGGCGTCAAGGTCGGCATCTTTGGCCTGACCACCACGGAGACCCGCACCATCGGCACTCCCGACTCCGTCAAGGGCGTCGTGTTCGAGGATGAGGTGCCCGTGGCCAAGGCCATCGTCGCCGAGCTCCGGGGCAAGCAGAAGTGCGATGTCGTCATCGCCCTCGTCCACATGGGCCTCTATGCCGACAACAAGGCCGGGTCCCGCATGCTCGCGGCCCAGGTCGCCGGCATCGACCTCATCGTCGACGGCCACTCCCACACCCAGCTCACCGCCCCTGTGATGGAGAAGAACCCCCAGGGCAAGATGGTCCCCATCGTCCAGGCTTGGCAGTGGGGCCTCAATGTCGGCAAGGGCGTCCTCACGGTCAGCAAGGACAAGAAGACCGTCACCTTTGGCGATTGGCAGTCCATCTCCATCAACGACAACAAGACGGTGAAGAACGCCGACGGGACCTCCTCCGTCGTCGCCGTGGGACCCCAGTTCGACCAGAACCCCATCGTCTATGAGAAGCTCATCGACTACCAGTCCAAGGTCGACATGATCATGGGCTCCAAGATCGGCGTGACCATCTCCGTGCCCGCCCTCAACACCGGCAACGCCTCCCGCAAGGCCGAGACCGCCATCGGCGACCTCGTGGCCGACGGCTTCAAGTGGGCCATGCGCTCCTTCAACCCCGACTTTGGCTTTGTCTGCGGCGGCACGATCCGCACCGACCTGCCCGCCAAGGAACTCATCCTCAAGGATGTCTACGCCATCCTCCCCTTTGACAACACGATGTACGTCGTGACCCTCAAGGGCAGCGAGGTCCAGGCGATGTTCGACTACATCGTCACGATCAAGCAGGGCAATGGCGCCTTCCCCCAGGTCTCCGAGGGCGTGTCCTTCACGATCAACTACGACACCAAGGCCTGCGAGAACATCCTGATCAACGGCAAGCCCATCGATCCCGCCAAGGACTACGTCATCGCGACGGACTCCTACCACGCGACCGGTGGAGACGGCTATGTGGTCTTCAAGAAGGCCTCCAAGTCCTATGACTCCTCGGTCTGGATGCGCGACGCCTTTGTCGAGTACCTCAAGCAGCTCGCCCAGCCCGTGGCCCCCGCGATCAAGGGCCGGATGACTGTGGTGGGATCCAATCCCGCTTAAGTTATCCGGGGACGAAACCCTTTCATTTCGGGTGAAAAGGTTTCTTCCCCAGGCCCCTTCTTCCTAAAGGCGCGACCAAGGGCGCCGCAGGGCGCCCTTGGAACCAAGAGCCGCCTGGCATGGCGGTCGCCTGGCAGAAGATTGGGATAGCAGAGAGCAGTAAGTTACGGACCCCGCGCTTCTAGCGCGGGGTTTTTTTATGCCCAAGCGCATTTTTCAAGGAGGCCTATGGGGCGGGGCCTGGGGCCCGCAGACGCGGGGGACATCGAGGGGCCTTCCATGCTAGGCTGGGCCGATGAAGCCCTTGCCGACCGAATCCCTCGAGAGGGCCGCTGCCCTGATCGCCGAAGCCGCGCCCATCCTTGTCTTTACCGGGGCCGGCATCTCCGTGGAGAGCGGGATACCTCCCTTCCGCGGGGAAGGCGGGGTCTGGGGCCGCTACGACCCCTCCCTCCTCGATATCCGGGAATTCCGCGCCAAGCCCCTGGCTTCCTGGACGGCCATCCGGGAGATCTTCTACGAGAGCTTTGGCCTAGCCAGGCCCAACCCGGCCCACGAGATCCTCGCGGCCTGGGAGGAGCGGGGCCTCGTGGACTTTACGGTGACCCAGAACATCGACGGCCTCCACCGCATGGCGGGCACGACCCGGCTCTCGGAATTCCATGGCGCGATGGGCGAACTCATCTGCGTGGCCTGCGCCTCCCGCTTCCCGGCCAGCCGCGAGCTCCTGGCCCCCATCGTGCCCACCTGCCCGGCTTGCGGGGGCCTCCTCAAGCCCGACTTTGTCTTCTTTGGGGAGGGCATACCCCACGAGGCCAGGGCTTCGGCCTTCGCGGCCGCGGCCCGGGCAAGGCTCTGCCTCATTGTGGGCTCCACGGGCCAGGTCTATCCGGCGGCCTCGGTCCCCCTGGCCGTCAAGGAGGCCGGGGGCATCCTCATCGAGATCGACCCGGGCCAGACGGAGTTCAGCGCGCTCGCGGAGGTCCGCCTCAGGATGGGTGCCTCGGAGGCCCTCCGGGAAATCGACGCGATTCTCCAAAGAGGTACTTGACACTCGGCGGGGCTTCAGGGGATGGTGGGCCCATGGCTCACCTATGTTTCATGCGAAGCGGCCCCATGAGGCCGCAGACCCAGACTCCCTCCACCTAAACCACCTCCCTGACAGCTTAACCGCATCCCTCAGGCTCCACAGGCTCACAAGGCGCTTTGCCGGGCATGCCGCGGTGGACAGTCTCTCCCTCGACGTGGCCTCAGGCTCGATCTATGGAGTGATAGGCCGCAGCGGGGCGGGCAAGTCGACCCTCCTCAGGATGGCGGCCCTCCTTGAGTCCCCCGACTCCGGGGAGGTCTTCCACGGCGCCCTTTCGGTCACAGGCCTCCGCGGCCCCGAGCTCAGGGCCGCCCGGCGCAGGGTGGGCGTGGTCTTCCAGGCCTTCAACCTGTTTTCCTCCAGGACGGCGGCGGGCAACGTGGCCTTCCCCCTTGAGGCGGCCGGAGCTGGGCGCGAGGAAACCCGGGCCCGGGTCGCCGAGCTTTTGGTCCTCGTGGGCCTGCCGGACAAGGCCGACAGGCCCGTCTCCCGCCTCTCCGGCGGGGAGCGCCAGAGGGTCGCCATAGCGAGGGCCCTGGCCCTCGAGCCTCGGATCCTCTTCTGCGACGAGGCCACGAGCGCCCTCGACCCGGAGACGACAAGGTCGGTCCTCGACCTCATATCCGAGCTAAAGGCCCGGCTGGGCCTCACGGTCGTGATGGTCACCCACCAGATGGAGGTGGTCCGCCGGGTCTGCGACCAGGTGGCGATCCTCGAGGCCGGCCGCCTCGTGGAGGCCGGCCCCGTGTCCGAGCTCCTCCACCAGCCCCGGAGCGAGGCCGGCCGTCGCCTCGTGGCGGAGGTGGGCCGTGGCTAGCCTCCTCCTCCTCCTCGTGCGTCCCCTGGGAGAGACCCTCCTCATGGTCGTGGCCTCGACGGCCGCGGCCTGCGCCCTGGGCTTTCCCCTGGGGATCCTCCTCTACCTCATAGCCCCCGGGGGCCTGGCCGAGAGGCCGAGGCTGAGGATGGTCCTGGACAGGGTGGTCAATAGTCTGCGGTCCTTTCCCTTCGTGATCCTCATGATCCTCCTCTTTCCCCTCTCCCGCCTCATCGTGGGCACGAGCATAGGCACGGTGGCCGCCGTGGTCCCGCTTTCCGTGGCGGCCGCGCCCTTTGTGGCCCGCCTCGTGGAGTCGGCCTTGGCCGAGGTCGAGCGCGGTGTCATCGAGGCGGCCATAGCCTCCGGCGCCTCGGTGCCGCGCATCGTCTTCTCCGTCCTCGTTCCCGAGGCGGCCCCGGCCCTCGTCTCCGGCCTGACCCTCACGGTGATCAACCTCGTGGGCTATTCGGCCATGGCCGGGGCGATCGGCGGGGGAGGCCTTGGGGACCTGGCGGTCCGCTATGGCTACCAGCGCTTCCGGGCAGACGTGATGCTCGTGGCCGTCGTGGCCATCCTCATCCTCGTCGAGGCCATCCAGCTTTCCGGTACAGGCATCAGCCGGCGAATCAAGTCCATGCGTTGATCCTCCCACCCGGGCCGCGAGGTCCGGGCTCCCCTCCCTTGCCGCGGAGTACTAGTCCCGCCGGCGAGGATGGAGGGCTCGGGCGGAGCCATACCCGAAGGACAGAGGGCAGGCGGGAATATCGCCGTTTTGCAGTCACATCGAGGCCATCAAGGAGTGAAAGATGAAGAAGAGAGCAATTACCACTGTGGCGGCCATCGTGTCCCTTGCGGCCGTCCTGGGCCTCCCGGGCTGCGCCAGGAAGTCAGCGGCCCTCAAGGTGGGGGCCACCCCCGTCCCCCACGCCGAGCTCCTCAAGCTTGTCCAGCCCGAGCTGGAGGCCAAGGGCATCAAGCTGGAGATCGTCGAGTTCACCGACTATGTGACCCCCAACATCGCCCTCGCGGAAAAGCAGCTGGACGCCAACTTCTTCCAGCACCTGCCCTATCTTGAGAGCTTCGCCTCGGAGCGCAAGCTCGAGCTCGAGACCGCCGGCCTTGTCCACGTCGAGCCCCTCGGCCTTTACTCGAAGAAGCACACCAAGGTCGAGGACCTGCCGAAGGGCGCGACCATAGCCCTGCCCAACGACCCGACCAACGAGGGCCGGGCCCTGATCCTCCTGGCGGCCAAGGGCCTTATCAAGCTCACGGCCGACGCTGGCCTCAAGGCCGGCCCTGCCCAGATCGCGGAGAACCCGAAGGGCTTCAAGTTCAAGGAGCTCGAGGCGGCCCAGCTGCCCCGCACCCTGGTGGACGTGGACGCCGCGGTCATCAACGGCAACTACGCCCTCGAGTCAGGCCTCAATCCCGTCACGGATGCCCTCATCCTGGAGGGAGCCGACTCGCCCTACGCCAACATCGTGGCCGTGCGCAAGGGCGAGTCCCAGGATCCCCGGATCCTGGCCCTCATCGAGGCCCTCCACAGCCAGAAGGTCAAGGACTATATCCTGGCCTCCTACAAGGGCGGCGTAGTCCCGGCCTTCTGAGAGATAAGGAATTTAAACCACGGAGACACGGAGACACGGAG
>JAKPBN010000205.1 GCA_029778945.1 Spirochaetota bacterium | reverse complement strand
CCCAGCACGATCAGGAAGCGCATCGACCTGCTCGCGGCCATCTCGATTGCCCTATTTGCCACCTATTCGACCTACCTCTTTTACCTTCAGGTGGTAAAGGGCAACGAATACCGCAATAAGGCCAGGAGTATCGCCCAGCAGACAAGCGTCATCCCCGCCCAGAGGGGGGAGATCTACGACAGGTCCTACACCCTTCCCTTTGTCATCAACACCGATTCCTTTGCCGTTTCCCTCACCCCTGCCGAGATATCCCAGGAGCGGAGGGCCGATGTCTTCCAGCGCCTGGCCGCGGCCCTGGGCATTCCCGTCCAGGAGATAGAGCGCCGGATACCCCCGGCCTATTATCACCTCTACCAGCCCCTAGAGATCCTCTCGCCGGTGCCCTATGCCACGGTCACCGCGATAGCCGAACGAATAGACGAATTCCCCGGGGTTTCCTGGAAGGCCAAGCCCGTGCGGAACTACCTGGAGACGGGGTCCTTATCCCACGTCCTAGGCTATGTGGGTGACATCACGAAGGATGAGCTTAAGCTCCTCTATAACCAGGGCTACCAGTCCGGGGACGTGATCGGCAAGGCCGGGATCGAGAAGCAGTACGACAAGGCGATGCGCGGCAAGGACGGGATGGAATACCGCACCGTGGACGTGCGGGGAAAAAATGTGGACACCGAGTCTAAGGGCATCGTAGGCCCGGTCCAGGGCTCCAACCTCGTCCTCACCATCGACGCCAATATCCAGACAATCGCTGAAAAGGCCCTAGGGCCAAGGATGGGCTCGGTCCTCGTGCTCAAGCCCTCTACCGGGGAAATCTTGGCCATGGTCTCCTATCCCTGGTACAACCCCAACATTTTTTCCGGCATAGGCGCGGGCAATGCCTACGCGGCCCTCCTGGGAGACCCTAATACTCCCCTCATGAACCGGGGAATCCAATCGAGCTATCCCCCCGCCTCGACCTTCAAGACCATCCTCACAGCGGGCATCCTCGAAGAAAAGTCCTTTCCTCCGGACAAGAAGATCCTCTGCCAGGGGGAAGTCTCCTACGGCGACCGGGTTTTCCGTTGCTGGATCAAGAAACCCGGCCACGGCTGGCTCGACCTAAAAGGCGCCCTGGCCCAGTCCTGCGATATCTACTTCTGGAATGTGGGCCGGGATTACCTGGGGGTCGAGCGCATAGTCAACTACGCCAAGGAATTTGGCTATGGCAAGGCCACGGGCATCGATCTTCCCGGAGAGCTCGAGGGCTTTGTCCCCACCCCCCAGTGGAAGGAAAGGCGCTTCCATGAGTCCTGGGTCGGCGGGGATACCATGAATTTCTCCATAGGCCAGGGCTACCTCCTCGTGACGCCCCTCCAGGTGGCGGACTCTTTGGCCATGGTCATCAACGACGGCAAGGTCTATAGGCCCCATGTCCTCAAGGAGATGAGGGATTCCGCCTCGGGAGCGGTAACCAGGATCGTCAAGCCCGAGGTTCTCCTCGACTCGGGAATCTCCCCCCAGAGCTTCGCGACGATCCGGGAAAATCTCCGGGGGGTCATCGCGGACGGAACGGCCAAGTTTCCGGTAAACACCAAGGCAGTAAAGGTCGCGGGCAAGACCGGCACCGCGGAAGTGGGGCTCAAGGACCACTGGCATTCCTGGCTGGCATCCTATGCCCCCTATGACGCCGTCGATCCGGACGAGCAGATAGTCGTGGTTGTCATGGTCGAGGCCTCAAACCAGTGGGAGTGGTGGGCTCCCTATGCGTCCAACATAATCTACCAGGCGGTCTTCGCCCGGCAGTCCTACGATGAGGCCGTGGATACCCTTGGGCTCCGCTACCTTGTCCCGAAGCAACAGGACCGAGTGGAATGAGCTCTCTCAAGAATGCCCTCGCGGACATGGACTTTACGATCCTGGGGGCCGCCCTTGCCCTGGTCGTGATCGGTATCCTCTCGGTCTTTTCCTCGGGCATGACCGCCGAGGGAGTCCTTGTATCCAACGAATATATCAAGCAGATAATCTGGGCTATCTCGGGTCTTGTCCTGATGATCGCCATTGCGTCCATAGACTATACCCGGGTAAAGGACTATTCCTTCCTCATCTATCTGGGATTCCTGGTCCTCCTGGTCTACACAAGGCTTTTTGGACGGGTCACGAACGGGGCCAAGTCCTGGATCGGCATAGGGGACGCGGGGATCCAGCCCTCGGAGTTCGCCAAGATCGCGGTCATCCTTTTCCTGGCCCAGTACCTGGACAACTCCGAGCATGAGAGTCCCTTCCGCCGGCTGATGCTGGCCTTTGCGATAGTCCTGGTGCCCGTGGGCCTCGTCCTGTCCCAGCCGGACTTTGGGACCTCCCTGGTCTTCTTCCCCATCCTCCTCTTTATGATTGTGGTAGCCGGCCTGGACTGGCGCTACATCATCTTTATCCTGTCCGCGGGCATGGCGACGATCATCCTCATCGTCCTCCCGCTCTGGGAAAAATACATCCTGTCGAGCCCGACAAAGTTCCTCTTTGTCTTCTATGAAACCCCCTATGTGTTCTTCCTGATCGGAGTCGGGGCCCTGATCCTGGCCCTGGCGACCTGGGGCTGGAATTCCTACAAGAAGAGCTATTACTTCTGGATAGCCTATGTGAGCCTCGTTGCGGTCGGCTCCATGGTGGCCTCGGTCTTGGCCCACAAGGTGCTCAAGGACTACCAGATCATGCGCCTGATAGTCTTTATGGATCCCTCCATCGACCCAAGGGGCTCGGGCTGGAACATCCTCCAGTCCATAACGGCCATAGGCTCGGGGGGATTTTTTGGCAAGGGCTTCCTCCAGGGAACCCAGAGCCATTACCGCTATCTTCCCCAGCAATCCACGGATTTTATCTTTTCCATCATCGCCGAGGAATGGGGCTTCCTGGGGGGCTTTGTTGTCTTTGCCCTATTTTTCGTGATCCTCCGGCGTTGCGTGGCCCTGCTGCGCAGCCTGAGGGACAAATATGCCATCTATATCGTGGCGGGGATCATGGGCATGATCTTTTTCCACTTCCTGATCAACGCCGGCATGGCCATGGGCATAATGCCTATCACGGGCATACCGCTGTTTTTCCTCTCCTATGGCGGTTCCTCGCTGTGGGTTATCCTCAGCGCCATCGGGATCCTCCTGGGGATTTCCGCACGAAGGTACAGGGTTTGAAGCACATTTCCCGGATAGATCCCCTCCAGGTCCTGGGTGAAGACCTCCTTTCCATAGAAAAGCCCGCCCGCTACCTAGGCGGCGAATACGGATCCCTAGCCCCAGGGGCCAAAGAGACCGACCTGATCCTGGGCCTTTCCTTTCCCGACCTCTATGAGATCGGGATGTCGAACAACGCGATCCGCATCCTTTATAACCAGATCAATGCCAGGCCGGGCTTGCGCTGCGAGCGGGTCTTTGCCCCGGCCCCAGACTTTGAGGCCTTGCTCAAGGCCAGGGACCTGCCCCTCTATACCCTCGAGGGTGGAATTCCCCTGGCTGACCTGGATATCCTCGGCTTTACCCTGGGCTATGAGCTAGCCGCCACCTCCATCCTGGCAATCCTGGAACGGGGTAGGATTCCCCGCAAGCGGGCCGAAAGGGGAGGGCTTGATCCCCTCGTGATCGCCGGCGGCCCCGCGATCAGCAATCCCCATCCCTTTGGCAATTTCCTGGACGCGGCGTATATTGGCGAGGCCGAGGCTTCCTTCTTTGACCTCCTGGAGACCCTCCGGGGGATCAAGAACGCAGGAGGCGGCCGGGATGACTACCTCGCGGCAATGGCCAAGGATGGAGCTTTCTGGTTCCCCCTGGACTCACCCTGGCGGCGCAAGCCAAGCCAGACCAAGGTCCAGGCCAAACGAGCTGTCTTTGAGGCCTTTGGGGAGTCCACCTACCATACGGCGACTCCGGTGGCGAGCATCAAGACCGTCCAGGACCACGGGACCGTCGAGATCATGCGGGGTTGCCCCAACGGTTGCCGCTTTTGCCACGCAGGCTATTACTATCGGCCTCAGCGCTTTAAGCCCTATTCCATCATCCGGTCCGAGGTCGAAGAACTGGTCCAAAAAGGCGGCTACCGGGAAATCACCCTTTCTTCTCTCTCAAGCGGTGACTATCCTGGGATAGAAGCCCTGCTGGATGCCCTTAACTCCGAGTTCGGGGGCCGGGGAGTCTCCTTCCAGCTGCCCTCCCTCAAGATATCGAGCTTTAACCTTCCTCTTTTGGAAAAGCTTTCGGAGGTCCGGAAGAGCGGCCTCACCTTCGCCGTAGAGACTCCCGAGGAGGCCTGGCAAAGGCTTATCAATAAGGATGTCTCCTTTGAGCAGACCGTATCCATCCTGGAGGAAGCCAAAAAGCGCGGCTTTAAGCTAGCCAAATTCTACTTTATGATCGGACTTCCGGTTCCTGGGGGGCTCAAGGCCGAGGCCGAGGCCATTATCGATTTCTTTAGCCGGCTTAAATCGCGGATCGATATCCAGCTCAATGTCAACCTAGGCAACTTTGTTCCCAAGCCCCACACGCCCTTCCAATGGGCGGCCCAGATCGGCGAGCAAGAGGCCCTTGCGGCTATCTTTGCGATCAAGGACGGCCTAAAGCGCTGGCGAGGGATCAAGCTCTCCTGGCATTCGCCCTTTGTGTCCACCCTGGAAGGGATAATCTCACGGGGTGATGAGAGGGTAGGGGACCTTATCGAGGCAGCCTTTGAGAAGGGCGCCCGGCTCGATGCCTGGGATGAGCACTTTAGCCGAGACCTCTGGCGAACGGTCCTGGAAGAGGCTCCCTGGAAACCCATGGAACTGATTGTCCAGGAAGTAAGCCCGGAGGCCGACCTTCCTTGGGACGACATCAACATCGGAGTCGGAAAGGGCTACCTAAAAAGGGAGCATAAGAGAGCTCAAGCCCAGGAATTCACTTCTGCTTGTATGGATAACTGCACAGAACCTTGCGGTGCCTGCCGCGATGATACTGGAATAGACAGAAATATCATACAAGCGGAAGCAAAATCTGTAGCCCTGGCCCAGCCTGAAGCCGAGCCGGGACGCCTCCTTTTTGCCTTTTCCAAGGATAAGCAGGCTTCCTACTTGCCCCATCTCGCTACTGTGGAAGCCCTAAGTAGGGCTTTCCAGATCATTGGCCTTCCGATGCAGCTTTCCGAAGGCTTTAATCCCATGCCTAGGCTAGAGCTAGTCCAGCCTTTGCCGTTAGGCGTGCCCTCTAGGGCTGAGATCGGCTCCATTTTACTACGCTCAAGCCTCGGTCCTTCCTTTCTGGATCCTGCCACAGGAAGCCTCAAAGGCTTCCTGGCTGCGATGAACGCGGTTCTGCCGATGGGCTTCAAACTCCATTCCGCCTGGCTGTTCAGCATCAAAGAGGGCAAGAAAATCTACAGCCTCAACGGGCTTAGCTGGGGGAGCGCCTATTCCATAAAGGCCCGGACCCGGCTCAAGGATATGGACCTCGCCAGCCTTAAGTCAGGCTTAGCTAGCCGGATAGCGGAATTGGCTATCCCCAAGGCAAGCTTGCGTAGCCGCGAGGATGGTAGCCTCGAGCTTCTGCTGCCCGATACGGGCAGGAAGGAAGCCGGCCTTATGAGGATGCTCGAGACCTTTATTGACTTGAGGCCTGTGCAGTCCGCCATGGATATTGTCCGGGAATCCTGCTTTGCCTCGATCGACAAGGCAAGCCAAGACCCCGCGGCCTATGAGGATGTCTTCAGGGCTTTGGAAGACCTGTAGGGCCTACACTTGGAGTTCCTCGCAGGAACTCTTTTGTTTCTCACCTCTAAGTCGACAGAATGCACATTATACGAAGTAATAGATGTCAGAAATTCATGTAATAGAGATTTAAAATCATGCCCTAACCTATTAGTTGGCGATATCACTAATGTCCGTGGGCAGACCAGAGTAATTAAGCAGAGTCGGATAACTGTAGGTAGCGGTAAAATCCGGCTCCAGGGCATAGGCAAAGGCATAGGCAACAAGATAAGGATGGAGCATCCTTCCAGAAGAGAAATAATCGGTGTCGTCCAAGGTAGAACTAGGATAACAGTCTTGCGATGAATAGGTAAAATCACTGAAATTCAGGTAACTGCTGCCTATATTGACAGAGCGTGCACAATACCATATCTCGTCTGCGGATGAAGGGACTTTATAGGTTACTTGCCCAGATCCAAGCTCGATAAAGGTCTGGATCCCGGTCTTCGCGGTATCGGCTGAAGCAATTGAAGTAAACGGTGGATTGCCAGGGGTCAGTATCGATGGGCTGCTGCCCTTGCTCATCTTTGTAAAACTTTTGTCAGTGAGGGTACTTATCACCTGATCAGCCCCAGTAGCCGCGCTTATTTTTCCGGCTATGATGGCAATATCCGTCTTCGCCTGTTCCGGGACCGACCCGTCGCTCTTGCCTGGATATAGGCGGTAGTACACCTCATAGCCAAGGAAGTTGACATTTGTATTATCCGTGTTGTGCTGGAAGATAAGGGTGGTTCCAGGGGAGGTCGTATAATTGCCCGGAGCCTCGAGGTAGAGGTAGGTCTCGAGGCCGCAGGCTCCTAGGAGGAGTGCGGCCCCAAGGGCGAGGACAACAAGGGCGATGGTCCTGGCTTGCTTCATGTCCGGTACAACCCCGGGACTTTGCCCGGGGTTACGCCCTCCCCTACTTTCGGCCTATTTCTTGCCCTTGGTCTGGGACAAGCGCGGGGCATCCAGGCCGTCTACCACATCGATCAGCTCATAGATGAGGACGGGCTTGTTCTTGCCCTTGACCCGGATATTGTCCAGCTCCCGGGCAATCACCTTGTCCCGCACCAGGCCATAGGTGTACTCGCTGATGATTATGTTCGTGCCATAGGCCTTGTTGGTGCCCTCGAGGCGGGAGCCCAGGTTTACATTGTCTCCCGCGAGGGTATAGCTGAGGCGCAGGGGACTTCCCATATTGCCCACGGTCATCTTGCCCGTATTCAGGCCAATGCCGATATCCAGGCGCTTGGCCTCGGGCCAGGTCTTGTTTAGCTCGTGGAGCTTCTCCATCTGCTTTAAGGCGCACTTGCAGGCCAGGAGGGCATGGTCGGGCTGGGGCAAGGGGGCTCCCCAGAAGCCCATGATGGCATCCCCCATGTACTTGTCCAGGGTTCCGCCGTAGTCGAGGAGGATATCCGTCATGGCCGTCAGGTACTCGTTGAGGTGGTTGATGAGCTCCTGGGGGGTCATGTTCTCGGAGATCGAGGTAAACCCACGGATGTCGGAGAAGAAGACGGTCAGTTCCTTGTCGATGCCGCCCAGCTCGGGAGGATTGTCCGCCAGCTGGTCTACAAGGAGGGGACTGACATACTTGCCAAAGGTCTCCCGCATCTTTTTCTTGTCCCTCTCCTCCGTCATCGCCCTGTAGACAACGATGCCCACAAAGGTGATCAGCATGGAGATGGCCGGCATCGAGAAATTGAGGAGAAGCCCCTTCCAGTCAAACAGACCGTTGAGGCCAAAGAAGAAACCCAGCAAGATGACTATGGTGACAAAGAAGGAGATGACCGTGGAGAACCTGGAGCTCAACAGGGCCACAAGGGCTACCACAAGGAGGAGGACCAGGAGGTCCAGCCAGACCGGCGCCCTATGAATAAAGTTGTCCATCAGGATCGTATTCAGGGCGTTGGCGTGGACTTCGATGCCATACATGAGCCCGTAGGGAGTGGGCTTCTCGTCGGCGGCCATGCCCTTGGCATAGGCACCAACCATCAGGATCTGGTTGCCCATGGCGAAGGACCGCCTCGTCCAGGTAGCGGGATCCGCCGACGGCGGCGCGCGGTCCGCTAGCTGATTGTAGGACCTATAGGCGAAGGTCGGGCTTTCCTTTGAGGGGATGCCCATAAAATTGATGAGCATCTCCCCGTTGGCGTTGATGGGTATATCGATATACGGAACCGGGCGCTTCTTGGCCTCCTTGACCACGTTGCCGTCCTTGTCGATGACAGCGGGCTTGGTTTCGAGCTGATAGGGCTGCCTCGTCCCGCTCTCGACATCAAAGATAGTCGGCGAGGGAATGCGCACATGGTCGCCCAGGACCACCTCGACATCCTGCATGGTCTTGCCAAAGTAATGCAGGGAGAGGGCCAGGGTTATCGAGGGGATAAAGCGGTCCTTGAATTTGCGGATTGTGTAATGCGGCAACCCGTCCGCGGTAGCAGTGTCCGCCGCGGAGACCGGAGGAGCTGACTTGGCCAGGCTATTGGCCAGCCCAGCCAGGGATTTTTCCGTAAGGGGTGTCTGGATATTGTGGAAGCGCCCGTCCTTGTCCATCCAGGCCAGACGCTCACAGGCGGCCTCATTGACGGCATAGCCGGGCTTCAGGTCCGCGAAGTCGATGGTCTCGAGGAGGAGGCTTTCCTTGGCCACCATGGGCTGGCGGCGTATGGTCTGGTCGCGGTCCGGGCTGAAATTGGGGTGGCCGAAGCCTACGAGGGCATCGGAATACTCCGCGATGGGCGGTTCCGAGGAGAAATAGGCGCCCATGTCTTGCCAGGGCCCCTTGATATTGGTGAGGGTACCCAATCGGCTATAGAGCCGCTCCTCCCGGGCCGTCATCTCCTCAGAGCTCTCCGAGGTGTTGGGCTCTGCGGAGAGAGGCACTTCAAGGAAGGCGTTTTTAGCCGAGGCCAGGGCGTCCACCAGGGCCTGATCCTCTTCCGAGAGGACGGGCGAGGCGGGATCCCCGTGCTTTTCGACGAAGAAGAAGTCCAGGAGGACGGAGTTCTCCCTCTGGGTCTGGTCCTTTATGCGAGAGATGGCGTTGAGGAGGTCGGCATGCCTAGTGCGGGGGAAGGGCCATTGACCGTAGGCCGAAAGGGTGTCGAAATCCACCCCGATAATCCTGATGGCCTCGGATACCTTGGGGTTGGCCGCGGCTACCACCGTGCCTTCCTGGACTGTCTTGGGGCTTTTTTCGGCTTTGAGGAAGAAGTGGAGGTCAAGGGTCTTGAGGTCGGCCGACTCAAGAACCCGGGTGCCGTAGTTAAGTCCCGCAAAGACCAGGGCGACCGCAAGGGCGATCACAAAACCAAAGATGCGCGTCTCAAGGAATTTCGCTCGCTTTCTGGGCATTGCGGCCTCCTGTTTTGCTGATACCTCGGCGATTATCAAAAAAGAAAGGCCCGGTATAGCCGGGCCTCCAAAAAGTCTATTCGATCAAACCGGCAAGTCCGTCACTTGCCCGACCCCTGGGCCTTAAGGGCGATTATACGGTCTTTGGCGAATTTTGTCCAATCATCACCGGGATAGTCGGAGACTACCTTGTTGTAGTAGGTCAGGGCCTGGGCATAGTCCTTGCTTTCCTCGGCTAGGCGGCCCAGGGAAAAGTAGGAATGGGCGATGCCCACGGTCTTGCCGGCGTACTTTTCCACGACAAGCTTGTAATGCGCCATGGCCTGATCGGGGGCTCCCCTCTCCTCGGCGGCGACCGCCGCGTTCTGGAGGGCGATCGGGGCCATGTACATCTTGGGGAAGCGCTCGTAGATGGTCAGCCAGGTTTTCTCACCTGTGGCCCAGTCCTTGTCGGACTCGGCCATGCGGGCCAGGAGGGTCAGGGCCCTGGCGGCGGCAAACTGCCTGGGATAGGCCTTTACGACGGCCTGGAGACCCTCGGTGATCGGCTTGGCAAGCTCGGTCTTCTTGGCCTTGTCCTCGGTGTTGGACCAGGTTGTGATCTGCTCGGCCAGCTGCTCGACCTTGATCGCCGCGGCGGTGGCTCGCTTGCCATCGACGATGGAATATCCGGTGATCACCAGCAGGACCGCGACCAGGACGCCAAGAAGGACCAGGAGGAGGATGCGGTTTTTGCGAAGGAAAAGGTCGAGCTTCTCGGAGAAGCGCAGTTTTTCGCCGTTCTTGTCGGCGGTAGCGGGGCTCGAGGTTTTCATGGACTACTCCTTAGGATTCGCTATTGTAAGCTCTTTGATCAGCCTCGAGAGGTAGGTTCGCTGGATGTCGAGGACCTTGGCGGTCTCTGTCTGGTTCCAGCGATTGTCCTCCAGGGCCTTGCGGATAAAATGGCGCTTGAAAATGGTAAGGGCTTCTTTCAGGCTCTTGCCCTTGTAGTCGTCGATCTGGCCTGAGGACCGGCCTAAAAGCAGATCCTGGGCGCCGATCCGTGAGTCCCGGGCGATGACCACGGCCCTTTCGACGGCGTTCTCAAGTTCCCGGACGTTTCCTGGCCAGGAATAGGAAAGCATAGTCTCGATGGCGTCGTCGGTGTAGCCCTCAAAGCGCTTGTTGGTCTCCCGGGAAAACTTGAGGAGGAAGGCATCGGCCAGGGCCGAGATATCCTCCTTGCGCTGCCGCAAGGGGGGGATGTGAATGGGCAGGACATTGAGGCGGTAGTAGAGATCCGAGCGGAACTCCCCTTTTTCGACGAGCCGCTCTATGTCGCGATTGGTGGCGGCGACAATGCGGACATCGACGGTTACAGGCTCGCTGGAGCCCACAGGCTCGAAGGTCCGCTGCTGGAGAACCCGGAGGAGCTTGGCCTGGAGCTTGAGGGGCAGATCCCCGATCTCGTCCAGGAAGATCGTTCCCCGGTCGGCCAGCTCAAAGCGGCCCTTGCGGTTCTGGACGGCGTCGGTAAAGGCGCCTTTGACATGGCCAAAAAGCTCGCTTTCAAGGAGGCCCTCGGGAAGGGCTGCGCAGTTGACCCGGACAAAGGGACTGTCCCTGCGCTCGGACTTGAGGTGGATCTGCTCGGCGAAGAGCTCCTTGCCGACGCCACTCTCCCCGAGAAGCAATACCGAGGAGGCTGTCTGGGCCACCCGGTCGATAAGCTCAAGCTTTTCCAGGACGACAGGGCTCTTGGCTATGAGGGTATGCCAGCCCCTACCCTCCTGGACCTGGTCCCGGAGGGTCCGGATCTCATCCTTGGTCTTTTCGAGATACCGGGCGTTCTCTATGGCTATCCCCGCCTGGACAGCGAAGAGCTCGAGCCATTGGAGATCGTCCTGGGTAAAATACTTCTTGTCTTTCTTGTTGATGATCTCTATAAGGCCGACCGTCTCATCCCTCACCCTCATGGGCACGGCAAGGATGGAGTGGTTGGCATAGCCTATGCTTTTCGAGATCTCAGAAAAGAAGCGGTTGTCCGTCTCTACGTCGTTCACTATCAGGGACTGGCCGTGGAGGGCAACCCAACCGGCGATGCCTTCGCCGGCATTGAGGGAAAAATTTTTGACCTCGGGCCCTTTCGGGCCCAAGGCTATGGCAAAATGGAGTTTTCCTGATTCTTTGTCCCTCAGGATGAGGGAGGAGGACTCCCCTTCCGCCAGCCTGGTGGCCGACGAAAGGATCTGCGTCAGCAAGGAAGTACCGTCCCCGTAGTTCGAGTTTATGAGAGCGCTGACTTCAATT
>JAKPBN010000196.1 GCA_029778945.1 Spirochaetota bacterium | reverse complement strand
GTCCAGGAGGCCGAGGCCCCGAGCGAGGTCCTGATCGGAATACTCGAGCCCTGTCCCCGGGTCTCCGGCCTGGCCGACCGCCTCGCCCCGGAGCTGGGCCGCCTCAAAGGCCTCAAAGCGGGCCCTCCAGTCCCCGCCTCGGGCCTCCAGGAGGGCCAGGGCAAGGTAGCGGCGGTATTCGTAGCGGAGCCTTTCCTTCTCGTGCCGTGGGATCTTGGGAAAGCCCCCCCGCCGGACTTCCCGGAGGCGACGGTAGAGCTCAGGCCGGCTAAAGACGGCGCTGGGCCGGGAGGGATTTCCCCCAAGGCCGTCCCCCTGGGGTGATCCCTGCCCCCGGGAATGGGACCGACCGGCCAAGGAGGCCGGGAGGCCAAAGCGGTGGCGGTGAAAATCGCCCAGGGCAGCCTCGTATTCGGACCGCAGGGCAGAGAAATCCAGGGCGCTGGCCCCATCTCCACCCAGGTCAGGATGGGTCTCCTTCGCCAAGGCCTTAAACCGGGACTTGAGCTCCTCAATGGTCCCGATCTCGCCACGCCTGATAGGCCCCACAAAACGGTTTGCCACGCTTAGGCCCCGGAGCCCGATTTGGGGTCCGAGCCCGCCATCGCGGCCTCGAGGACGGCCTCGAGAGCCCTGTCCCCGCATCCTGCCTTCGCGCTCTGGAAAAACTCGTCCATGCCTTGGCAGCCCTGGGAACGGTAGACCGCCGCCTGGAGCCCCATCTCCAGCTTGTCCACCTGGCGGATAAACCTGGCCTCGGGGCTCCGTCCCTCCTCGTAATCGAGCCAGGCCGCCTTGAGCCAGTCCTTGCCCGCAAAGCCCGCCAGGGCCCGGTCAAGGCCTTCCTCCTCGAGGCGACGCTTTTCAGCCTTGCCGATGCCGTCGGAGGGCGTGAGATCCCCGGCGTAGGCCTCACCCAGCTCATGGACCAGGGCCAGGACCGCGATCCTGCCGGGATCCAGGCTCTGTCCCCCGAAATGGAAGTCCCCGGCCGGCCCGGCCGCGAGAAGGAGGCCAAGGATGGCGGTCCCAAAGCTATGGTCGGCCACGGACTCGCATTGGGCCGGGCCAACTCCCCGGCGGAGCCAGCCCTGACGATAGAGGGTCTTGAGCCGGGTCAGGCTGGCCCAGGCTGCGAGGACGGAATTGGGGACAGAGCCCGCATTGTGGCTGAGGTCGAGGGTCTCATCGGGGCCGGGGGCCTTGGTGGTCATGGCCCCGATGATAGCACGGGCCGCCTACTTGATCCTCTGCCGCCCTATGGTGAGGCGGTCGAGGCGGTCCGGCTGGACGACGACGCCCACCCCGGGTCCCGAGGCGGGGACGGAGATCCAGCCTCCTGGCCCCAAGGTCACGGGGGGCTCGATGAGGTCCTCGTGGAAGTAGCGGGCCGTCTCTGCGGTGTCCCCGGGGATGGAGAAGTTGGGGTCGGTCTGGAGGTGGATGTTGGTCGCCCGGCCTATGCCGGTCTCGTCCATCCCGCCCGACCAGACGGGTATGCCCTTGGAGGCCGAGTACCTGGCTATCCTCAAGGACTCCAGGAGACCGCCAACCCTGCCCTGCTTGATGTTGATCACCCGGCAGGACCCGAGGGCTATGGCGGTCATCGCGTCATCGAGATTGAGGATGGACTCGTCGAGGCAGAGGGCTGTCTTGAGCCTCTTCTGGAGGATCGAGTGCTGGTAGATGTCGCTGTAGGAGAGGGGCTGCTCGATCATCGTGAGGCCAAACTCGTCGAGCTGGGCCAGGTGGTCGGCATCGCCT
>JAKPBN010000190.1 GCA_029778945.1 Spirochaetota bacterium | reverse complement strand
TCCTCCCGGGCGTAGAGATGGTCATGGCCGTGGAAGACAACGCCGACCCCGCGTTTCCGGAGGAGGTCATGGATGGGCATGGCCCAGCCGGGCCTGTGGGCGGAGAAGCTGTCCTTCCCGTCGGGGCCTAGGCCTCCCCACTCATAGCGGTCGGCCCAGTCGGCCCCCCCGCGGCCTTCGCTGCCCTTGCCTCCCGCCAGGTTGTGGATAAAGACCATGCGGTAGGCGGCGGTGGACTCCTCAAGCACCTTCGAAAGCCAATCGTATTGGGCCTTGCCGAGGGTCCAGGTCCAGCCATCGTCCGTGGGCTTCGAGGCCTCAGCCGCGTAGGGGTCGAGCGCGACGAGGAGGGCGTCTCCCCACTCGAAGGCGTAGACGGTGTCGCTGAAGACGCTGTAGCCGTCCTTGGGGGCCTGCCTCGGGTCGATCAGCCAGGTCCTCCGCAGGGCTGCGGCCTCGGCGGAGGTAGGCTTCCCCTTCGGGGAAGTCCAGCCGTGCTCGCCGTCGTGGTTGCCAACGACCATGAAGAAGGGCGTCGCGCCGCCTATGTCGTCCCACCAGGACCTGACCAGGCGGTTGCGGCCAAGGTAGCCTGGGGCGTCGGAGGCGAGTTTTTCGACCATGGAGGAGTCCCCGAGGTCCATGACAAAGTCCGGTGAGTCCGTGGCCATGAGGGCTAGGGTCCTGGTGTAGACCCCTGGGCCGGAATTGGCGTCAAAGTGGGGGTCGGCCTCGATGTCGAAGGTAAAGCCCGCGCCTGGAGCCCTGCGCGTGGCGAACTGGCCGGGGTCGGCAAGCACAAAGTCCACGCCGCCGCCTGCCGTTGCGCCGCTGTCCCGGCTCGCCCAAGAGAGGCGGTAGTGGTAGGTCCGCCCCGGTTCGAGCCCGGCTAACTTGTCCCTGGCCACCGTGCCGGCCGCGGCGCTTCGAGTGGGAGTTCTCCGGTCGAGCCTTGCCGGATCCTCGCCGTAGAGGTAATAGTAGTCGACATCCCTCAGGAAGGCAGTGGCGAGGCTGACGCTGGTGGCTCCCGGAACCTCGACGAGGGTCCGGGCATGGAGGTCCCCCGAGGGCCCGACCTGGATCTCCTCCGTTGCGGCCTGGGGCCGTGGGGGTCCGCCCGGGGCCTGTCCGCCGGCCGCCCGTCCCGCCGGCGGCGCTGTCTCGGGACCCTTTCTGCCTTTCTCCCCGACCTTTGCCACTCCGCCCCCGCCCTTCGCCGCGCCCGGGGGGGCAGGGGGAGTGCCGGCGGCGACCTGGGCCGGGTCGGTGACTCCTGCCTGGGGCTGGCCGCCCAGGGGGATTTCGAGGCGATAGGCGGCACCGGAGGGAGGCTGGGCGGGGCCCTCACCGGGAAGCCATTCCTGGAGGTATTCCACGCTTACCTTGGCAGGGCCCACAGTGAAGCGTACCCGGCCGGAATTCGGCAGGCAGTCCCCGCTGCGGTAGGCCTCACGGTTGTAGAGGGCGTAGTAGGGGTCGGCGGGCTCAGGCAGGGTTATGTAGGCGACCCCGTCGAGGACCTGGCTGGCAAAGAGGTGGTCGTGGCCTTGGATAAAGGCTGTGACCTTGCTTTTAGCCATCAGGGCCTGGATCGGCGCCTCCCAGCCCGGGCGACGGGCGGCGAAGTCCAGGCGGCCGTCGGCCGAGCGGCCGCCCCACTCGTAGCCGGTGGCGGCCTCGATTCCGCCTCGACCTGTCCCCGAGACATGGTGGGCAAAGACAAACTTGAAGGCGGCCTTGCTGTTCCTGAGGGTCGCCGCGAGCCAGTCGTACTGCTCCTTCCCAAGGGTGACCCTCCAGAGGTCTCGGGTCTTGTCCCCCCCGCCCAGTACATTGTCCACCGGCTCGGGGGAATGCCAGTAGGGATCGATCACCACGAAGAGGGCATCCCCCCAGGTCCAGGCGTAGTAGTCCCGCAGGAGTCCGATGCCTTCGACCTTGGCCGCGTCACCCGAGTAGAAGGAGTCGGGTCCGGGTTGGGGGAAATAGGCGTTGCGCGCGTTCTGGGCCCAGAGCGCGACATTGTCGGAACCGCCGTTCAGGTTGGCCAGGGCCGCCTGCTCATGGTTGCCGTTGACCAGGAAGAGGGGGGCCGACCTGCCCACGAGGGAGAGGAAGAGCCTCTGCCGGCGGTAGATCTCGTCCACCGCCGCCTTGCTCGGGCGGGCGAGGGTGTCCACGCTGAAGTCATCGCCTATGGTTAGGAAAAAGTCCGGGGCATCGGCCGCGGCCTTGGTGAGGTTCTGGATATAGAGCCGGGGATCAAACTGCTGGGACCTCTCGGGGTGGGAATCCCCCATGATCTCGAAGGAGAAGGTCGAGCCTGGGGGCCTTCGGGTCGTGAAGCTCCCCGTGGGGCCCGGGGTGAAAGCTCCCTGGCCCCTGGCCCTTGCCTCCAGGCTGTAGCGGTAGGTCGTGCCCGGCTGAAGGCCGTCCAGGAGGAGTTCGGCCGGGGTCCCGGCCTTCAGGGAGAGGATCTCGGACTTAAGGGAAGTCTCTGGGCCCGGGGCGACGCCTTTTTGGACGGCAGCGGGGCCGTAGCCGACCCGGATTTCCTGGTCGCGGTCGCCCAGGAGGTTGAGGGTTATCGAGGAGTCCGTGGGCCGGCCAAGGACGACCGAGAGGGGCTCCAGGGCCAGGATGTCGGGCGGCAGGGCCTGGCCAGGTCCCGAGGGGACCTTGCCCCCGCCCTGGGCCCAGCCTTGGGGGGAGAGGAGGAGAAGAACGCAAAGGCCGAGGGCAACATGGGTTCTCATCGGCTTCCCCTTGCCCTACTTTGCGAAAAGGGCCGAGGCGTCCAGGGAAGGGATCCTGTCCACAGGGTCGGAATAGAGGTAATAACCCTTGGGAAAGATGTCCTGGTTCCTGAGCTTGACCATGGCTTTCTTCTGGGCCGCCGTCAAGGTGGAATATACGGCGGCAAAGCGTGTCGCCATCTCATAGGATAGGAGGCCATCGAGCTCCCCGTAGCGCCGGGAGAGGGCCATCACCTTGTCCCCATCGATGGCCTTTCCGGAGAGGCCAGACCGGAACTGCCGGGAGATGGTCCGACGGATCTCGAGGATCTCCGCGAGGATGGGGCCGAGGGGGGTCATGATGCCCGTGAGGTGGGCGGCCTGCTCGGGGGCCAGGAGGGCCAGGAAGGCCTCGCCGGAATCGCCGGTCAGGGCCGTGGGAATGAAGTAGCCCGAGTTGCCCATCGCGGGGTAGTCCTTCATATAGAAGCCGCCGAAGTAGGTCCCGTGGCGTTCGGGGCAGAAGTAGACGTCGGCGTCCTCGGAGCCGGCGTACCAGGAGAAGAATTCGCTCGCGTAGGTCATGTAGAGGATGTCCTGGCCGTGGCTCATCGAGCGCTTGTCGTACTGCTCGGGGACCAAGGGCCAGGTGCCCGAGTCCCCGAAAGTGATCCTGGAGAAGGCGGTCTTCTGGTCCGGGCCTAGGCTCGCGGCGACCTTGCTGTAGACCTCGGCCCGGTCGAGGGCAAGCTGGCCATCGATCGCGAAGATGTCCGCCACATAGGCCTGGACGGCCTTCTGGGAGAGGCCCTTGCTGCCCGCAGGGGCCTGACCCTCCAGGTTGTCCCTGAAGGCCTTGATGAGGGTGAGGCGGAGCTTCACGAGGTCCTGGTAGCCCGCCTCCTGCCGCTTCGCCAGGGCCAGGAAAAGGGCCTCCTGGGCCGGGCTCAGGATGGCGAGGGTCGCGTTGCCGATGTTCCCGAGGAACATCTGGTTGTGCCCCGCCTCCCTCGCGTCGATGTCCCGCATGTACTGGAAGCCGAAGTAGTCGGCGGCCTTGCCCGGGGGCAGGAAGGTGTCGGCCCCGAAGCTGCCCGTCATGAAGGCCAGGGCCGAGAAGGCGATGGTGGAGCGCTGGGCCTTTTCCGAGACCGACTGCTCGATCGTGTACCTCTCGACGGGGGCCGCCCCGGGTCCAGGGCCTTGGCCAGGAGGAGGAGGGGTCTGGCCAGCCCGGGGGGGCGGGGGCGCCGGCTGGGCAGCAAGGCAGGCTAGCGCAATGGCGAGGATGATGGACAGGGCCGTGAGGCGCTTGAGCGATGACTTCATGGTGAACCTCCCCGCGGCACCTTCATGGTGCCGCGAATTATAGACTGGATCGACTGCCTCGGACATGGGCGCCGAGGCTATGCCGGGCTTCCAGGCCGTCCTTGCCTGGCCCGTAGCCAAGACAGTAGGGCATCCGTGTGAGACCCATGTGATACCGGTGGAGGAATTCGGCGATTTGTGCCTGCAGTCACTTTCTGCCCCCAGGGGAATGCGTATACTTGAATTCAGATCTGATCTCCCGAGGAGACAAGCATGAGCGAGAAAATAGTGATTGTGGGTGGAGTGGCCGGCGGGGCCACCGCGGCGGCCCGGGCCAGGCGGATCTCGGAAAAGGCCGAGATCACCTTGGT